>JBEIFO010000353.1:0-2203 GCA_040382375.1 Crocinitomicaceae bacterium | reverse complement strand
TATGTTTTAGATATTTATCGCGTTTATCAGCAGAATCACATTTCTGCTTTGCCGTTCGGCGCTGAAGAATATCGCACATATTCATTGAATAAAATGATGAAGCATGGTAAGAAGGCATGCTCTGCTTTACGCATGAGGTTGGCCGATTTGCTCAATGCCAATCAAGATGCTGTGGTGAAAGATGAAATTCGATCATGCCTTATTAAAATGAGCGAAGTACAAATGCATCTTCCTGTCGAAATTGGAGATTACACAGATTTTTACAGCAGCATGGATCACGCTCGTAACGTTGGAACCATGTTCCGCGATCCAGAGAAAGCCTTGCTTCCAAATTGGAAACACCTGCCTGTGGGTTACCACGGAAGAGCTTCAAGCATTGTGGTAGACGGAACGGCAGTGACACGTCCATGCGGACAAGTAAATGCTTCAGACGAAACTCTTCCAACTTACGGACCAACCAAGCAACTCGATTTCGAATTGGAAATGGCTTTCGTAACATTCGACGGTAAACCAATGGGAGAGCGCATTTCAACGCAAGAGGCAGACGATTATATTTTCGGACTTATGCTCTTCAACGATTGGAGCGCACGCGACATTCAACGTTGGGAATATGTGCCACTTGGTCCATTCTTAGCGAAGAACTTCGCTTCAACAGTTTCTCCTTGGATCGTTACTCTCGATGCATTAGAGCCTTTCAGAACCTTAGGCCCATTGCAGGAACCAGAGGTTCTTCCATATTTACAATACAACGGAATTAAGAACATCAACATCAATCTTCAAGTTGAAATTCAAACCGAAGCCGGCGAGAAGCAAGTGGTTTCAAACAGCAATTTCAAACACATGTATTGGAACATGAACCAACAATTGGCTCACCACACCGTTGGCGGTTGCAACATTCGTTGTGGCGACATGATGGCCAGTGGAACCATTAGCGGTCCTACAGAAGGTTCTTTTGGAAGCATGTTGGAAATTGCATGGAAAGGTACCAAGCCCGTTGAAATGCCCGATGGTACAACGCGCTCATTCATTGCAGATGGCGATACCGTTACAATTACCGGTTACGCTGAACAAGATGGGGTGAAAGTGGGTTTTGGTAAATGCAGCGGTAAAGTTCTTCCCGCGCGTGACTAACTATGGAAGAAGAAAAAATTGAAATTCTCGGCGCACGAGAAAACAATCTTAAAAATATAGACTTAACCATTCCAAGAAATCAGCTTGTTGTCATTACAGGCCTTTCTGGCAGCGGAAAATCATCTCTGGCTTTCGATACGCTTTATGCAGAAGGTCAGCGTCGTTACATGGAAACGTTCAATGCCTACGCCCGTCAGTTTTTGGGTGAAATGGAACGTCCAGATGTCGATAAAGTAAACGGACTCTCTCCGGTTATTTCCATTGAACAAAAAACAGTTAGCCGCAATCCACGCTCTACAGTCGGCACCATTACTGAAGTATACGACTTCATGCGTTTGTTATACGCACGTGCTTCAGACGCGTACAGCCCAGCTACCGGCAAACAAATGGTGCGCTTCACCGAAGAGCAACTAATAGATAAAATAGCGAAAGATTTCAAGGCGAAAAAAATAGCCATTCTTTCTCCGTTGGTGAAGGCACGAAAAGGTCACTACCGCGAACTCTTCGATTCGCTCATGAAGCAAGGATACGTTCGCGCAAGAATCGACGGAAAGTTGAAGGAGATGACGAAAGAGATGAAACTCGATCGTTACAAAGTGCACGACATTGAATTGGTAGTTGATCGTTTTTCGGTTGAACCGAACAACCCTCGCTTAAAGGCAACTGTTCAAACTGCTCTGAAAATGGGTAAAGGCGATGTGATGGTCATGGAATTGGATTCCGAAACGATACATCACTTTTCCAAAAACCTCATGTGTCCGGCCTCTGGAATTTCATTTCCTGAACCCGAACCGAATCTCTTTTCCTTCAACAGCCCATACGGCGCTTGCAGCTACTGCAGCGGTTTGGGTGAAGTGGCAGAAATTGATATTGAAAAGATTATTCCCGACAATAAGAAAAGCGTTAAGCAAGGTGGAATAACTCCTCTGGGTGAAAACAAGAACTCGTGGATCAACCAGCAAGTGGCTGCCATTTTGAAAATGTACGGGGCCACCGTGAATACGCCGTTGAAGGAAGTCGATGAAGACGCCATTCAGGTTATTCTTTATGGAACCGATGATAAGGTGGAAGT
>JBEIFO010000352.1:0-2205 GCA_040382375.1 Crocinitomicaceae bacterium | reverse complement strand
CCGTTGGAACGGAGGTTACCGTGAAATACGATTCGGCTAACTTCAAAACCATTCGGGTGGAATACCCGAAAAAAACTTCCTAACGAACCGGTGTTGTTAGAATAGACTATCCTCGTAAAATCTGAAAGTAGAAAAGACTAATTTGCAGTCTTATGTGGGATTTCATTCAAAGTATTACCAACCCTGAGCAAATTTTGCACATTGGCGGCCTTGCACTAGTGCTCATTATTCTCTTTGCTGAAAATGGGATTATCATTGGTTTCTTTCTTCCAGGAGACTCGTTGTTGTTTTTCACCGGGCTTATCACTTCCACTCAACCACAACTTATAGATACTCCCATCTTCAATTTGCTTTTGTATATGTCCATAGCCTCGCTAGCGGGCTGTTTGTTTGGTTATTACTTCGGATGGCGGTTGGGGCCGGCTATTTTCAACCGAAAAGATTCATTCTTCTTCAAAAAGAAATATGTTGACGCTACCAGAACTTTTTACGAGAGACATGGAGGAAAGACCCTCATACTCGGGAAATTCCTTCCTTACATAAGAACCTTCGCTCCAATTTTGGCTGGAGTTATTCGAGTTCCATTTAAATCATTTTTAAGCTACAACGTGATAGGCGCTATTGCTTGGGTGTGTTCACTTACCCTTTTAGGGTATTTCTTGGGCGAAGAATTTCCAGGAATTAAAGACTATCTCGAATATATAATCCTCGGATTTATTTTAGTTACAAACGGATTCGTCATTCTAGCCTATCTAAAAGAGCGAAGAAAATCAAAAGCAAAAGAAAGCGAAGCCATCGATTGACCTGCTTATCTTTGCCCCATGGAAAATTTCGATGTAGTTGTTGTTGGCGCGGGTCCAGGCGGATACGTTGCTGCTATTCGTTGCGCTCAATTGGGTATGAAAACCGCATTGGTTGAGCGTTATTCAACACTTGGAGGAACTTGTTTAAACGTTGGATGTATTCCTTCGAAAGCGCTTCTAGACTCTAGCGAGCACTACCACCAAGCGGTTCACACCTTCGAAGCACACGGAATTGACTTGGGCTCAAAACCAAAGGTGAACCTTGGACAAATGGTGAAGCGTAAGCAAGACGTGGTAGACCAAACAACCAAGGGTATTGATTATTTAATGAAGAAAAACAAAGTGACTGTTCTTCACGGACACGGAACTTTCACTTCATCTGCAGCTGTTTCTATTGCGAAAGCAGACGGTACAACCGAAGAGGTAAGCGGAAAGAATTTCATTGTCGCTACTGGATCAAAACCGGCGAGCCTACCCTTCATTCAAATAGATAAAAAACGTGTCATCACAAGCACCGAAGCATTAAAATTGGAAGAAGTTCCAAAACACTTGATTGTGATTGGTGGTGGTGTAATTGGATTAGAATTGGGAAGCGTCTATGCGCGTCTGGGTTCGAAGGTGAGTGTGGTGGAATTCATGGACGGAATTATTCCAACCATGGATAAGACTATGGGGAAAGAACTTCAAAAATCATTGACTGCCATTGGCTTCGAATTCTTCCTTTCACACAAAGTGAAAGAAGTTACAGCGAAAGGAAAAACAGTTACGGTTAAAGCAGACAACGCGAAAGGAGAAGAGCTTACACTAGAAGGTGACTATGTTCTTGTTTCGGTTGGAAGAAAGCCGTACACCGATAACCTCGGATTAGACAAAGCGGGCGTTCAAGTAGACGAACGCGGAAGAATTGTAACGAACAATCATTTGCAATCGAGCGTTCCAAACATCTATGCCATTGGCGATGTGGTGAAAGGCGCTATGCTTGCGCACAAAGCAGAAGAGGAAGGAACATTTGTGGCTGAAGTTATTGCTGGACAAAAACCACACATCAACTACAACCTTATCCCAGGTGTTGTTTACACATGGCCTGAAGTGGCGAGCGTTGGATATACCGAAGAGCAATTGAAAGAGATGGGTACGAACTACAAAGTAGGAAGCTTCCCATTCAAAGCAAGCGGAAGAGCGCGTGCGAGTATGGACACCGACGGATTGGTGAAAGTGTTAGCCGACAAGGATACCGATGAAATCTTAGGCGTTCACATGATTGGTCCGCGTTGCGCAGACATGATAGCTGAAGCGGTTGTGGCTATGGAATTCCGTGCTAGCGCGGAAGACATTGGACGCATCTCTCACGCTCACCCAACATTCACCGAGAGCTTCAAGGAAGCGGCGTTGGATGCAACGG
>JBEIFO010000351.1:0-2217 GCA_040382375.1 Crocinitomicaceae bacterium | reverse complement strand
GCGATTGCTCTTCGAATCCATAATCATTACTGACTCCAAATTCTTCTGAACGCCGGCAATTCTTGTTGTAGATTCTGCAATATCCCACGTCTCTAACGTGGGTTTCTCTGCACCTTGCAAAGGCTCGCTGGTGCTTAAGATCATGAGCACTTCCGTCCAATCCAATCCAGATTTGTTAAACACATTCGCGTGATAATCCAGCTTCACAGGATCAACTGCATTCTCTGCGCGAACATCATACTTCGGCGCCCAACCGGCGTTGCGAACCAAATACTTCAGGGTGAAGATGGCTTCTCCTCTGGTCTTCGCATCCAATACAACAGTTACTTCAGATGTCGGTGGATTTTCTTTTGCATTCATTTCTAGCAATTGCGCAGTATATCCTGCTGACTCTTTAATGAGCTTGCGCTCTTCTGCATCTGCCTTCAATAAGAAAACATTGATCTCGTTGTTGCGCTTACGGAAGAAATCAGCAGCCTTCTCAATTTCTGCAATAGGCACATTGTTCGCTGTTCCGCCAATGGCTTCGTTGCGAAACAACATGTCGCGTTCTTTCGCATACACGCCTTTCTCTGCGCGCAAGGTTGCTAACTTCTCTTCCACCAAAACCGACTTTTCTTGCAACTCGGCAATCTTCGCATTCGGCGTTTGCTCTTTCAAATAATTGTTTCGAATGGATACGCTTTGAAACACCACGTTCTTGTTTCCACATTCCAACACCACACTTTCGGGTTGCATATCTGCGCTTAATCCCGTAAACACTACCGTCTGCTTCCCTTGCGAAACCTGGGTTTCAGCAGTATGCACCAACTGCGCACCTTGAAGGTACACTGTTACTTGCGTAATCTGCGAAGACACATTCGCCTGCGCGAACATTCCAACCGAAACAAAAAACATTGCGCTAAATGCAAATAGATTTTTCATAATTAAAATTTATATTGAAGAGAAATTTCGTGATTCCATTGTTGAATTGAACGGTTCTGGTCATTCGCTAAGCCCGTGTAACCGATGACAAATTTTCGAAAAATATAATAGCCGCGAACGTATGCACCCGCATGCGCATTGTCCCATGCACGAACGCCCAAACCTAGCATGTATTTATTTCTTGTGGTAAAATTCAGTCCGGTCTGAAACTGACGCACTTTATCCTCGCCCTCAAATCCACGTTTGTATATTCCGGAAAAACTCAAATTCGATCTGCGCGAAAGACGAGCCACAGCTATTCCAACTTGAGCGCTAATTACATTAGAAAGCACAGTGACTTCATTTTCGAACGGAGTTACCTGCAAGTCTTCGTTCTTGTATGAGACTCCCGCTAGAAACCTTCCAGCTGGATTGCTCATGACATTCAATCCGAAGGAATAATTAAAATTATGATTTTCGTAATTGGTGAATTCAGCACGTGCACCGAACCCCACATGAAAATTTCTTTTTGAAGTATACGAGTGCGTTGCAAACTGAATAGCCGCGGCATTGAATGCGTTTGTGTTATTGTACAAATCAATTCCAACCGCAGAATAAATTCGGTCTAAATTCATCTGGCCCTGAAATCCGCCTGCACCGTTGGTTTGACGATACATTCCTGCTTTGTTGTAGTCTAACGGCGAAACCACAAAAGACGGATTCTCTGTACTCAAATAAGCCATAGGATTCAATTGTCTAAATTGAGTCCATGCTAAAGAAGCATTCAAAAAAAGTATGAAGAACAATATCCGTTTCACTTCAACGAATATACTGCGTTAACCGTTGAGCGGCTTCAAGAATGTCGGCATCTTCTTTCGCGAAACAGAAACGCAAACGTTTAGCTTCATTTCCGTTTTCATAGAACGGAGAAAGCGGAATGCTCGTCACCTTCGCTTCTTTATTCAACCGAACAGCAAAATCGAAATCCGATTCATCAGAAATTGCGCTGTAATCGAGCACTTGAAAATAAGTTCCTGCACAAGGCAAAACTTTCCATGCACTTCCGCTTAACGCTTCCACAAATAAATTTCTCTTACGCTCATACATGCGCGAAATCTCAGAATAATCAACCGTCTTCATGTATTCAGCAATGGCAATTTGAAACGGAGCGTTGCAGGTGAAGACGTTAAACTGATGTTGCTTTCGAAATTCAACCATCCACTTCGCATCGCATACAGCATAGCCCAATTTCCAACCGGTTGCGTGAAACGTCTTCCCGAAGGAATACACCAACATCATGCGTTCGCGCAGTTC
>JBEIFO010000350.1:0-2220 GCA_040382375.1 Crocinitomicaceae bacterium | reverse complement strand
GTTCTTCTCTCTCCGTCAGAAAAAAACAACTCAACCGAATAGTCATTGAGGTATGTCGCTGAAGTTAGTTTCATTACTTAATGCGTTGAGTGATAATTTTCCGTTCAACTCGATTGTTGAGTACAACAAAATTAATCCAATCATTTACAATCTCGTACTGATGAGCTGAAATTAATTTTGTTAGATCTCTAGGCTGTTTTGGAGGGAAAGTTTTGTAACCTTTTTGCGTTCGATAGGTAATTTCAGTAATAATACTGTTTTCAATCTTGAACTCAATTCTCATCCCAAATTCCTCATTGTAAAAAGCATGAATGTGAATTGGGAAATGTTCATTAGAAAAGAACACAAGACGTATTCCGAAATACTCAAATATTGTAGGCATTTTTATTTGTAAACCTACAATCTTGAATTATCACGAACACCAATTTTTATATGCTAGTTATATGCTGTTTATTCCTCAATCACTTTGTGATCAATTCTTCGAATCAATCGCTTTGCGATCAATCGTTCCGATTAATCCGTAGGATTGATCACCGAAGGTGATTGATTGCACCGCAATGTGATACTTTTGCACTACATAAAACTCAAATGCACGGAAAAGGAAAACGAATAGCAGTTATTGGCGGTGGTGCAGCAGGAATCTTCGGTGCAATACGCTTGGCTGAACTGCTGCCAGAAGCAGAGGTAATCGTATTTGAAAAAAGTAAGAACCTCTTAAGCAAGGTGAAAGTGAGCGGTGGCGGTAGATGCAACGTGACACACTCGTGCTTCGAGCCGAAAGAACTGGTGAAGTTCTATCCGCGTGGAAGCAAAGAATTGCTCTCGCCCTTCTTCTCGTTTCAACCTTCCAACATGATCTATTGGCTGCTCGATCGCGGCGTGGAAACACACACCGAAGAAGACGGACGCATGTTTCCTTCCACCAATAAATCACAAACCATTATCGACTGCTTCCTGAACGAAGCAGAAAAGCTGGGTGTTCAGATAAAAACCGAATACGCCGCAGACCTCTCTTTCCTTCAATCGTACGACGCTGTTTTAATGACAGCCGGTTCTAGCGAACTCGTGTGGAAAGATCTCGAAGAAAACGGCGTGCCGTGCGTTCCGCGTGTCCCTTCCCTATTCACCTTCCACATAAACGATAAATCACTTCACGAACTTTCAGGGATTTCTGTTCCGCAGGCACAACTGGAAATTCGCGATACGAAAATAAAAACCAATGGTCCAATGCTCATTACGCATTGGGGATTAAGCGGTCCGGCTGTGCTGAAAGCCTCGGCCTTCGGAGCGCTCGCCTTGGCTGAGAAAAATTACGAAGCCACCGTTCGCATCAACTGGATCAATCAAAACTTCAACGATACACTCGATGAATTGAAAGACCTGCGCGAATCGCATCCGAAGAAAATGTGCGTTACGTTTAATCCGTATCAACTCTCTTCGAGATTGTGGAATTGGCATTTGCAACGCGCCGATCTCTTCCTCAAAGACTGGGCGAACAGCAGCAACAAGTCGCTCGAGATTCTGGCTGAATCTCTCGTTCGTTGCGACCTTCCCATGACGGGCAAGAGCACGTTCAAAGAAGAATTCGTCACAGCCGGAGGAGTAGATCTGAAGCACGTGAACTTTCAAACCATGGAACACAAACTTGTTCCGAATTTGTATTTCGCTGGAGAAGTCTTGAACATTGACGCGGTTACTGGCGGATATAATTTTCAAGCTGCATGGACCACCGCGTGGATTGCCGCGCAAGGAATTGCAGATAAATTAGCAGAATGAGTCACGAAGAATACATGCAAATAGCCCTCGACCTTTCCTTGTACGGAATGGGTTCCGTGGCTCCCAACCCCATGGTGGGATGCGTAATCGTGCATAACGACGAAATTATTTCCAAAGGATATCACACCGCTTACGGCGAACCCCACGCCGAAGTTGAAGCCATTCGTTACGTAGAAGACAAAAGCATTTTGAAGGAATGTACGCTCTACGTTACCCTCGAACCCTGCGCACATTTCGGCAAGACTCCACCTTGCGCAAACCTCATTACTGAAATGGGCATTCCGCGCGTTGTCATTGGCACACGCGACCCCTTCAGCGAAGTAAACGGAAGAGGCATTGAACACCTGAAAGCCAATGGCGTTGAGGTAATCGAAGGAATTCTCGAAGACGATTGTCGATTCTTGAATCGCCGATTCTTCACCTTCCACGAAAAAAAACGTCCGT
>JBEIFO010000349.1:0-2225 GCA_040382375.1 Crocinitomicaceae bacterium | reverse complement strand
CTGGATTCAGCAGCGCAAGACTTTCCATGTTGAACAGAGGATTTGTTTTTGCCATTGCGCACATTCGCGGAGGAAGCGACATGGGTCGCGGTTGGTACGATGACGGAAAATTATTGAAGAAGGTAAACACCTTCACCGACTTCATTGCTTGCGGTGAATTTTTAGTGAAGGAAAACTATACATCAAGCAAGCACTTGTTCGCCATGGGCGGAAGCGCAGGCGGATTGTTAATGGGTGCCGTGGCCAACATGGCACCAGCACTATTCAACGGAATCATAAGCGCAGTGCCTTTTGTAGACGTGGTAACGACGATGTTAGACGAAAGCATTCCACTCACCACCTTCGAATTTGACGAGTGGGGAAATCCGAAAGACAAAGAATATTACGACTATATGCTTAGCTATTCTCCCATTGATAATATTGAAGCGAAAGACTATCCGCATACCTTGGTAACCACCGGATATTGGGACAGCCAAGTGCAATATTGGGAGCCAGCGAAATACGTCGCGAAATTGCGCGATATGAAAACCGATTCGAATAAATTGTTCTTCAAATGCACCATGGAAGCCGGACACGGAGGCAAGTCTGGGCGTTTTGAGGCGTTGAAAGAAGTCGCGCTTGAATACGCTTTTTTATTAGATCTCGCTCACAAAGCCTAACTACAATTTATGTCAGTACTACAAAATAAACAACGGTGGAAGGTGGTCTTGTTGCTTTTAGCAGCAACTATTGCGGGCGTTACCTTGTGGTACACCAACAGCATTGCTCGTCGCATTCGCGATGAAGAAAAAGCGAAGGTAGAGTTGTGGCACAGTGCCATTCGCAAGAAGGAAGAGTTGGTGAAGCTTACTCAGGTCTTGTTCGACAGTTTGCGTTTGGAAGAGACGCGTAAGGCAGAGTTCTTGGGTAGGGCATATAAGATTTTAAGTCTTGGAGAAGGGAATTACGAATTTCCAGCGGATGTATTGACTCAGAACAAAACTATTCCTTTGTTGATTTGCGATAATAAGAATGAATTAAAGGAATTCCGTAACATCGATTCATCCCTTGTGAAAGATGCCCCTAGTATAGAGAAATTGCGGCTTCAGTTTGAAAAAGAGTATAGGCCTATTGCTTTCCCAGAGGTTGACATTGTAGTGTATTACAGCAACAGTTACATGTACAAAGAGTTGAAGCAAACCATCGATGATTTGGTTTCTTCGTTCTTCAATGAAACGGTAATCAACACCGCTTCTGTGCCGGTAATTGTCACCGACAGCACGAAGGTGAATGTGGTTCAGGTGGGAAAAATAGACACGCTGAAATGCAACGTAAATCAAGTCTTAGCGGAAATGAAGGAAGGGTATGAGCCCATTGAAATTAAGATTCCCGGAAGGTCTACTCAATATATTTTCTACGACGACTCTGCCACTATTCAGCAGCTCAAGTTGTTTCCGTATTTGCAGCTGTCGCTCATAGGAGTCTTCTTGGTTGTGGCTTACGTGTTGTTCTCTACGTTCAGAAGATCAGAACAGAATTTGGTTTGGGTGGGTATGGCGAAGGAGACTGCACATCAGTTGGGAACTCCGTTGTCTGCGCTTATGGCGTGGCGCGATTTGTTCGAGCAACAAGGAGTATCGAAGTCACTCATAGAGGAGTTCAATAAAGACATTGATCGTCTTTCGACCATTACCGAACGCTTCTCGAAAATAGGTTCTGAAGCAGCCCTCACTCCAATCGGAGCGAAAGACTTGGTGGAAGAAATTCTCGATTATTTGCGCGTCCGTATTTCTTCCGAGGTAAACATTGAAGTGAAGTCAGACGGCAATCCGCAAGTGAATGTGAACGTCGCCCTCTTCAGTTGGGTCATCGAAAACCTAATCAAGAACAGCGTCGACGCCATGGACGCAAAAGGACAGTTAACCGTCTCCATTCACGAAGCCAATGGCAAAGTATACATAGACGTTAAAGACAGCGGCAAGGGCATCCCGAAACGCAAATGGAAAACCATCTTCGAGCCCGGCTATACAACGAAATTACGCGGCTGGGGTCTTGGTCTTTCACTTGCCAAACGCATTGTGAAGAATTACCATAAGGGCGGGATTTATGTGCTTTCGAGCACGGCTGGGGAAGGGACAGTTTTTCGCATTTCACTAAAGAAATAGGGTCTTTCAGACGAGGGCAACTGTCGTTGCGAGGGTCCTGTGGACGAGGGTCTGCGACGTTTCTAATTACAAAGTAGGAAT
>JBEIFO010000348.1:0-2245 GCA_040382375.1 Crocinitomicaceae bacterium | reverse complement strand
GCGATTTAAGTTTGAAAATACCGTTATCTTATTACCGAGCTGGGTTGTGGAAGCCGCGCACCAGTCCAAATTCATTTGAAGGTATGGGAGTAGCAGCACTTCCTTGGATGAAAAAAGCCAAGGAGGAAACGGGTGTGAAAATCATCACCGAGGTTGCCACTTCGCAACATGTTGAATTGTGCCTGGAGCACAATTTCGATGCTCTTTGGATCGGCGCACGAACAACTACGAATCCGTTCTCCGTTCAAGAAATTGCAGAAGCTCTGCGAGGTGTAAACATTCCCATCTTCATTAAAAACCCCATTAATCCTGACCTTTCGTTATGGATTGGTGCCTTCGAACGTTTTCAAAAAGTAGGGCTTACCGATTTAAGCGCCATTCACCGAGGATTTTCTGTAGCCAACAAACTTCCTTATAGAAACAAACCGCTTTGGGAAATTCCAATTGAATTCAAAACACAATTTCCTGACATCCCTCTTCTTTGCGACCCAAGCCATATCTGTGGAAACAGGACATTGCTGAAAGATGTTAGCCAACGCGCCATTGACCTTGGTATGAATGGAATCATGATCGAAAGTCATCCGAATCCTGACAGTGCCTTAAGCGATGCCGCGCAACAAATTACCCCAGCGCAAGTTTCAGAGATGGCTGCTGCTCTTCATTACAGAACTACCTCACTTACTTCCAATTCTGCTGAAAAACTTCAAATACTCAGGGATCGAGTAGACGCCTTGGACGCGGATATTATTGATTTGTTGGGAAAGAGGATGAACGTTGCGAGAGAGATGGGCGCTTTGAAAAAAGAAGAGGGTATTATCATTTTCCAATTGGAACGTTGGAAGGAAATTCTTGAAAGCCGCGAAGCATGGGGTAAATCGGCACAACTCACCGAGACTTTTCTTTCCGCCTATCTCGAAGCTATTCATAAAGAAAGCATTCGAGCCCAAAACGGCGTCATGAATAAAGACTAACTGCCGTCCATTGTGAATGAATGGTGAATAAAATCAATGGGTTCGGTTCCACTGTGTGTGCTAATTTTACGGGATATGCGCGCGTGGATTTTTTTTGTTTTTTTTGTTTCAAGCTTTTCTATGCTTGGACAAGACTCCGCGCCTCAAGATACATTGCTGCCCATTGTACCCTACTCCTCTGACGGAGCCGCCAGGCAATGGCTCAACGGCAGTGATAAATCGAGTTTACCGAAATTCACAGCAGCGCCCGTGCCCTTTCAACCTGTTGTTATTTATTTTGAAAAATCGGGAGCCGATCTAAGTACTTCGGCGCAGCAACAATTGAACGATATCGTTGATAAGCTTGCGCGAAATGGGAAAACGGGGGTTCTTATAACTGGCTATGCCGACCGCAATGGTAGCAGCGAAAAAAACTGGAAAGAATCTGAAAAACGAGCCAAAGCCGTTCGAACCTTTCTAGTGGATTCAGGTATTGACTCTAACCGATGTGTTGCTAAGTTTGTTGGAGACGTAGGATCCATTGGCAAGAATCCTGGAGACCGAAAAGTTGTTGTTGAATTTATTGCGCGCCCCTAATGAAAATAATTTGCATCGGAAGAAACTATGCTGCCCACGCAGCTGAATTAGGAAACGCAGTTCCTGAAAATCCCGTGGTCTTCTGCAAGCCCGACTCTGCGATTATTCAAAGAGGAAATCCGTTTGTCATTCCGGCATTCACCCGTGATGTTCATTATGAATTGGAATTGGTTTTCCGAATCAATAGATTAGGCAAACACATTCAACAATCGTTCGCGCCGCGTTATTACAATGAAGTTACCTTAGGAATTGATTTCACCGCAAGAGATGTTCAAGATGAGTTGAAGAAAAAAGGTCTTCCTTGGGAACGAGCAAAAGCGTTCGATGGTTCAGCTTTCGTAAGTGAAAAATTCTTCGAAACAGATTCTCTTCCTTCCCCCATACTTTTTTCATTAAAGAGAAATGGTGTCACTGTTCAGGAAGGAGATAGCTCACACATGATTCATTCCATAGACAAGCTTATTGAAAACGTATCGGAGGTTTTCACTTTGAAGATTGGAGATTTAATTTTCACGGGGACTCCAGCAGGCGTTGGCCCTGTGGTTTCAGGTGATTTGTTGGAAGGATTTCTTTTCGACGAAAAAGTTTTTTCACTTCGAATTAAATAAGACTCACGATTTCGTGTTGCTTCTTTTTTCGAGCATGGGAACAAACGAAAACTCTCCGTAATAGGTGTTTTGAAAATTTCCTTCAGCGTC
>JBEIFO010000347.1:0-2259 GCA_040382375.1 Crocinitomicaceae bacterium | reverse complement strand
TTGAATATGGTGAAGCAAATGGATGAAGAAGGATTTGGAAATTGCAGCAACATTGGTGCTTGCGAGGTTCAATGTCCGAAAAGCATTAGCATTGAAAACATAGCACGTATGAACAGAGAGTATCTCTCTGCTAGCGTGAAACCAGAGAATTGATGATCAGAATTTCTTTAAAGCACCAAGCGCTCGTTTTGCTCTTGGTGCTTTTTTGTTTTAAGTCGAATGGTCAAGCCGCTTGGGATTTGAATCTCCTAGCGAAGCTCAACGGAGGTCCTGAAAAGTCTGATCGGTTTTGGGAAGCCTACACAAACAGCATTACATATGTGACTGTCGGAACCCCTTTATTGGTAGGCACTGTAGGCGTTTTGAAAAAAGACGAATTCGTGAAGCGTCAGTTCATGGGCATGGCTGGGGGATTGGCATTGAATGGATTCCTTACTATTTCATTGAAATATGGAATTGCGAGACCTCGTCCGTTTGTTTCGCACGGCGATTTGATTTACAAGAAAACCCATGCTGGAAGTTTGTCGTTCCCTTCGGGACATACGAGTTCTGCATTTCAGTGGGCAACAAGTTGTGTGTTAGCTAAACCGAAATGGTACATTGCGGTTCCGGCCTATATGTATGCCTGTGGCATTGGGTATTCGCGCATGCATTTGGGTGCGCATTATCCGACCGATATTCTTGGTGGGGCAATTGTTGGATCTGCTAGCGCATTTGCTTCCTACTACATAAACAATTGGTTTTGGAAGAAAATCGACTCAAGAAAAAAGTCGAGTTCTCCGCTTGTCACACCTTCATTTTAAGTCATAAAAAAAAGCCGCAGATGCGGCTTTTAAATGCTTGAATTTGCTTTTTATTGTTTGAATCCAGAAACAATACTGATGCATCCGATGTGTTGAACCACCGCGTCTTTTTGCTCGGGAACTTTTATCTTAATTACGAGCTGTTGTGTGTTTTTCATTTTGAATTCAAAGGCCTCTTTGTCTTGTGCACCTTTGTTCGTGTAGATCTGTTTTCCGTTGATGTCGCTTACTGTGAATTCAACATCGCCAAGGATAGGGTGAGCAACAACCAACAAGCGATAGTCGCGACCTCCGAAGAAAGTCACCATTATTTCTGCGTCTTCGCCAGGGGCCATTTGGGCTGAATTGTAGCTGTCGTTTTGAACGTACCCATTCAATTTTGGAAGGACTTTATTTTTGGTGAAGGGCTTGCATTGCGCTGATGCGAATGAAGGAATAAAGACCAATAAGAACAGGAGAATTTTATATGCTTTCATGATATCTGCTGAATTTTTTATTGAATGTATTTGTTACGAATCACAACGGTTTCTGCTGCTATTTTAGAGAGTGTTGCATCGCTCATTGTAACAGTTTCTGTGCTGCCAATTGTGGTTACACCGCCTTCCTTTTCGACAGAAGTTTCACCCTTCACTACAATTACATCTTTGTAAATGGCTTGAAGTCTAGTCAGATCTTCTTTCATGCGATTCACGCGATCGCTAGTAGCGAATAAATTCAAATAACTCACCAATTGATTGAGTGAATATGTCTGTTCTGCAACGCGCTGCTTCATACTCTTCTCTCCATTTTTTCCGGCGTACTGCGTAGACAAATAAAGTGTTTCAATCCATGCCCCGGATACAATAAGTGCACTTACGTCTGTGCGCTTTCCTTCTTTCAAGTATGCATTCACATTTTGATACGAGAGTGTTACATAGCTTAATAAGGAATCCTTGTTGTTCTGATTTTTCTGAACGCGCTCCATGAATTTTTCATCCATGGCTGCATCAATTCCTAATGCGTTGGACAGTGTTTTCGAAGCGGCTAAGTAGTTTACAGATTCTTGCTTTTGCTCGAATACAGTGCTGTAACTTAGGTCAGCCGCGTAAATCCCAAGGTTGATTGCGCGATTTTCTTCGTCGACATATTTAGCAACTTTATCTACTGAGTTCAACATGGTTTTATCGAAGCTGAATCCAGCATCTTTAATCATGTCGGCCATTTCAATGGGAGCGGGAATGCTGAAGAAGATTTGCTTCAACGCTTGTTCGCGGTCTTTGAAGAATTCGTCTTTGTTGGTTAGTTCGCTCGCGCCAGATTCTAGAGGAGCTTTGTTTTCAGCGGGGTTTTTGCTTCCGCCGCAAGCAATAAGTGCTATGCTTCCGATGCACACGCTAGCAATAGCGGCGAGGGAGAGGTGTTTTTTAATCATTTGAACTGATTGAATAGTTATAGGTCTTTGAAACGGGTTAATGCG
>JBEIFO010000346.1:0-2272 GCA_040382375.1 Crocinitomicaceae bacterium | reverse complement strand
GAAAGAAATGAAGGTGTTGCTGTCTTTTATGCGGTAAACAAAGCTGCTGCGCCCAAGGATCATTCCTTGGTTAATCATCTTTTTGAACGGTTCGTTAAACGGTATGTAACCCAAGTCGAACAACACTTTCGTCCAAAAACGAGAATACAACAAGTGTCCGGTTGCGTGCTCGGCACCGCCCATATACAAGTCTACTTGTCCCCAATATTTAATGCGCTCTTCCGATGCAAAAACCGAATGATTGTTCGGGTCCATGTAACGCAAGAAATACCAAGAAGATCCTGCCCAACCCGGCATGGTGTTACACTCCATTGGCATACCGTTTCGCTCCCAATTCGTTGCACGAGCCAACGGCGGTTCGCCTGATTCTGTTGGAAGATACGCGTCTACATCGGGCAATTGCGTAGGAAGTTCTTCTGTTTCAATTAATCGTGGAATTCCGTTTTCGTAGTAAATCGGGAAGGGTTCTCCCCAATAACGCTGACGGCTAAACACAGCGTCGCGAAGTCTATAGTTCACTCTCTTTTCTCCCGCACCAATTTCCATCAAACGTTCACACACCGCATCAAATGCAGCGTAGTAATTCATTCCATTTAAGAAATCTGAATTCGCTAACAGCGCATCTTTCGAGGTTTCAGCCTTCTCTGACAAATCAGATTCAGCAAAAATATTTTTTATTTCTAGGTTGAAATGCTTCGCGAAATCATAGTCGCGTTGGTCTCCCGCTGGAACAGCCATGACCGCTCCGGTTCCATATCCTGCCAACACATAGTCGCCTATCCAAACTGGAATTTGCTCTCCTGTCAAAGGATGCATCGCATAGCTTCCCGTGAACACACCTGAGATTTTCTTCTCGGCCATGCGTTCGCGTTCTGTCTTCAACTTAGAATTCGCAACGTATTCCGACACAGCATCGCGCTGTTCCGCTGTTGTCAAAACTTCCACACTTTCGTGTTCAGGAGCCAATGTTAAAAATGAAACGCCGTAAAGGGTATCCGGACGTGTTGTGAAAACTTCAATCGTTACTTCTTTTTCCGCCTGAAAGCGCACGCGAGCTCCGGAAGATTTTCCAATCCAGTTGCGTTGAATTTCTTTAATGTTATCGGGCCAATCTATCGTGTCTAAATCGGAAATCAATCGTTCCGAATAGGCCGAAATACGCATACTCCATTGACGCATTTTCTTTTGCTCAACGGCATGTCCGCCGCGCTCGCTCACACCGTCTTTAATTTCGTCGTTGGCTAGCACTGTTCCTAAAGCAGGGCACCAGTTCACTAGCGAGTCCGCCAAATAAGACACGCGGTAATTCATCAGCAGCGCTTCCTTTTGCGCTTCGCTCATGCTTTTCCAGTCGGTGTCTGTGAATTCTCCTTCGAAATGAGAAGAGAAAATATGATCGGCTTCCAACAAATAAGTCTTACACCAATCTTCATCCATGTGCGCATTCACGCCGTATGAACCGTTGTCTTCAAACCTTGCAATCAGCTCTGAAATTGGTCGTGTCTTGTTCGAATCTAAATCGTACCAAGCATTGAACAACAATCCGAAAATCCATTGCGTCCACTTGTAATAATCCGGAGAGCTCGTTCGTACTTCTCTGCTCCAATCGTATGAGAAGCCAATCTTATCAAGCTGTTCGCGGTAGCGCGCAATGTTCTGCTCTGTTGTTTTCGCCGGATGCTGTCCGGTTAGGATCGCGTATTGTTCTGCGGGTAATCCGAAAGAATCATATCCCATTGGATGCAACACATTGTATCCTTTGTGACGCATGTATCGAGCATAAATATCTGAGGCGATATAACCCAACGGATGGCCGACGTGTAGCCCCGCTCCGCTTGGATAAGGGAACATGTCTAAGACATAAAATTTCTTCTTATTCGGGTCTTCGGTAACTTTATAAGACTCGTCCTGCGCCCATTTCTTGCGCCAGTTTGCTTCAATATTTCTAAAATCGTATTCCATAAATCGTGTAGAATCGTTCGCGAAGATAGGGCGCAGAATGACCTAATTCACTAACTTCGCGAAGTATGAAATACCAACGCATTCTTCTAAAATTAAGTGGTGAAGCCTTAATGGGCGACAAACAGTTCGGAATTGATAACGCTCGCATCATGCAATACGCGCAAGAAATCAAAGCTGTTTGGGAAAAAGGAGTTGAGGTCGCCATTGTCATCGGTGGTGGAAATATCTTCCGCGGTGTTCAAGCAGAGCAAGGCGGAATGGAGCGCACGCAAGGCGATTACATGGGTATGTTAGCCACCATGATCAACAG
>JBEIFO010000345.1:0-2292 GCA_040382375.1 Crocinitomicaceae bacterium | reverse complement strand
TGAAGCCCGATTTCTGTGCTGTTCCATTTCACCGATTTCACATAAATGTTTTTGTCGCTGAGCTTGGGAGCTTTGATGAGTATGGTTTTGCCGTTTTCTAAATGAAGAATGGCCTCGTTCACAAAGGGAGATCCAATTTCATAAAAGACACTTCCTGGGCAAGCGGGGTAAATGCCTAGCGCAGAGAAAACATACCAGGCAGACATCTGACCTGCATCGTCATTTCCACATAAACCATTCGTTTCGTTGGTGTAGAATTTATTCGCAATGGCATGAACGCGTTCCTGCGTTTTCCAAGGCGAAGAAGTGTAGTTGTACAAATATGGAACGTGATGACTCGGTTCGTTTCCATGCACATAGTTTCCCATAATTCCATCGCGCGTGATGTCTTCATTCTTCTCAATGTATTTATCATCGAGATGCATGGTGAATAAGGAATCGAGATGCTCTTCAAATCGTTTCTTTCCGCCCATTAATTCAATTAGGGTTGGAATGGCATGCGGAATGTATAAACTGAAATTCCATGAGTTTCCTTCGATGAATCCTTGGCCATGCGTGTCAAGCGGATCAAAAGGAATTTTCCATTCACCATTGCTCAGCTTCGGTTGTGTGAATCCTGTTTTCGAGTTGAAGACATTCCGATAAGATTCAGCGCGCATGAAGTATTTCGCGTAACCCAATGTTACTTCCGATTTATTCGTGAGTGAAGAGAGTTGCGCGATGCACCAATCGTCGTAGGCATATTCCAAAGTCTTGCTCACCGAAACTCCTGATTTGTCTTCGGGTACAAAGCCAATTTCTTTGTATTCTTTCAGCCCTTCAAAATAATCGACATTCGCTGTCTGATCGCAGGCTTTGTATGCTTCCTTCAAATTGAAATTTCCAACTTGTTTCACTGCAGCATCTGCAATGACGGACACAGCGTGATAACCGGTCATACACCAATTCTCATTGGCGTAATGACTCCACACGGGTAACATGTGATGCACGCTTTGCTTCTGATGCGCAAGCATTGAGTGGATCATGTTGTTATTTCTTGTTGGCTGAATTAGGTTGAACAATGGATGCAGCGCGCGATAGGTGTCCCACAGCGAAAAGACGGTGTAGTTTTCAAATCCTTCTGAGTTGTGAATGTTCTGATCTAAACCTTTGTAATTTCCATCTACATCTTCATACAAAACAGGTGAGAGGCATGTGTGATAAAGGGCGGTGTAGAAAACGGATTCTTTGTTTTTATCTGGAATCTGAATCGTTACTTTTTCAAGTTCACGTTCCCATTTCGCTTGCGTTTCTTTTTTCGTTTGTTCGAAATTCCAATGTGGAATTTCCGCTTGAAGATTTTTCAAAGCGCCTTCCGTGCTGGTGTTGGAAAGGGCCCATTTAATTTGAAGTGGGTTGTCGCTTTTTTCGAATTCCAATAACATTCGAATTTCTTTTCCGGCAGCTTCGGGAAAATTTTTAGACTGATTGAATTTGCGATAGAAGCCTTTGTAGTCTTGCTCGCTAAGGTTTGCGGTTGTGTAATTTGAAATGGGTTGAGAAAAGGCTGCCGCGAAATAAACCGTTCTTGTTTTCGCCCAACCGCTGGTTATACGATAGCCTGTGATGAGCGAATCATTTTCAACGCGAATGAAAGTCCAGACATTTTTCCCGTCGTAATTGTAAATGTTGTAGGTGAAATCTAAAACGACTTCTGGATTTTCATTTTGAGGAAACGTGTATCTGTGAAATCCCACGCGATCAGAGGCGGTGAGCTCTGCAAGAATTTTATTTTCATCGAGCATTACACTGTAAAAACCAGGAGATGCTTTTTCATTTTTATGTTGAAAGGATGATTGAAAGTTTTCTGCTTTCAGATCGACGTTTCCTGTTGTAGGCATTACAAGGAAGTCACCTAAATCTGAATGACCGGTTCCTGAAAAATGTGTGTGCGCAAAACCTTGAATGACCGAATCTTGGTATTGATATCCGACGCAATAATTATAGACTTCGCTGTTGTATTCTCCCTTTTCGTTGAAGAAATTTGAACGTTTTGTTTCAGGTGAAAGCTGCACCATTCCAAAAGGCGCGGTGGCACCGGGATAGGTGTGTCCCATTCTGTTTGTGCCGATGAATACATTTACTTTTTCAATCAACTGTCCCGAACTGTTGTGGATGAAGACAAGCAATGAAAGGAAAATAACCAAGCGTATTTTTTTCATTCTATTTCAATGAATAAGTGTGTCCAACGTTTTTAAAGAAGAACGTCCACTTGTCTGTTTGTTCTGCAATGATTTGTTCCGTGCTTTTTCC
>JBEIFO010000344.1:0-2335 GCA_040382375.1 Crocinitomicaceae bacterium | reverse complement strand
ATGCAGAAAGTAACGCTTCACTTGCATAGTCTTTAAACTTCTCAAAGTTCGTTACAAACTTCGCCGCAAGCTCATTCGCTTTCGCGTCGTATGCGTCCTTATCTGACCACGTATTTCGCGGATTCAACATTTCTGCATAAGCAGTTGGATGCAACGGCAAGAATGGCGCACCGAAGCAAGCACTGAAAGTAGTCGTTGGCTCGGTAATTCCAGCTTCTGTACCCGCAACTTTCGCGGTGTAACCGCTAATGAACTGATACATCGCTTGCTCTTTCGTTAGCTTGCTAATTGGAGGCAACACACCGAATGCGTCGCAAGTCAAGAAGAAAATATTTTTCGGAATACCACCAACACTTGGATTCATTGTGTTATCGATGTGTTCCAACGGATAGCTCACACGTGTGTTCTCTGTCTTCGCGCTATCAGCGTAATCAGGACTTACTCCGTCGTCTTCAAAACCAATGTTCTCCAATAACGCTCCGAACTTAATGGCGTCGTAAATCTGAGGTTCCTTCTCGCGAGACAAGTCAATCGTCTTCGCGTAACAGCCACCTTCAAAGTTGAAGACAGTCGTGTCGGTCCAACCGTGCTCGTCATCTCCAATCAATCTTCTGTTCGGATCTGAAGACAATGTTGTCTTACCCGTTCCTGAAAGTCCGAAGAATACTGCAGTGTCTCCGTCTTTACCTACGTTTGCTGAACAGTGCATTGACAATACATTCTTCTCGTGTGGAAGAACGTAATTCAACACGGTGAAAATTCCTTTTTTAATCTCTCCGGTATAGCCGGTTCCGCCAATGATTGCCATCTTCTTGGTGAAGTCGATGATTGCGAAATTGTGCTGACGCGTTCCGTCAATCTCTGGATCGGCCATGAATTCAGGTGCACAGATGACATGCCACTCAGGGGTCATGGTTGTTAATTCTTCAGCAGTTGGACGCAAGAACATGTTGCTTGCGAACATGTTGCTCCATGGGAATTCTGTTACTACGCGCACATTCATGCGGTAGCGAGGATCTGCGCATACATAAGCATCGCGAACATATACTTCTCTTCCATTCAGGTATGCACACATGCGCTCATACAGGCGTGTGAATTTATCTGAATCGAATGGAATGTTGAACTGGCTCCACCAAACGCTGTTTTCGGTTGAAGCGTCCTTTACAATAAACTTATCTTTTGGAGATCTGCCGGTAAATTCTCCGGTATCAATGGCTAAAGCGCCCGTATTCGTGAGTGTTCCCTGAGAAAGTAAGATGGTTTCTTCAACCAATTCTGCAGGGGTCATGTTCCAATATGCAGTGGAAACATGTTTAAAACCGAGATACGCTAGTGTTGCGCCTTCGGGACGTGTACCGATGTTTGTCATGAATAAAATTTTGGTTCGACTATCATTGAATCGTTTGACAAAGGTAAGAATAAAAAAAGGGGCGAAAATCCTCGAATCTCGTCCCTTTCTCAACCACTCACGGTTTGAAATGTTGATTAATTACTCCAAATAAAGCTCTATTAGTCCTTCAGGCGCTGCTGTATAAATGGTTTTGCTCTCGTCATCAATTTCCAAGACGAATTCGGGTTGAAGGGGAAGCAAGATGAGTTTGCCCGTGTTGTGGCGAATCTCTAGCTGTGGATTCTTTCTATTCTCCACCACCTCTTCCACTAGTCCAATGTTTCCGTGTGTTTGATCGAAGACCTCGTATCCCACCCAATTCACCATGTCTCTGCGGTCTTCGTCTTTCACGGAAAGTTCGGTTAAACGAACATAGACCATAGATTTCAATAACGATTTCGCTGTGGCTTCATCGCTTACTCCGGCCAGTCTAACCTTCACCGAATCATTCGTTTTCGGTTCGAATAATTCAATTTTATAGGGAACCAGGCTTCCCTTGATTTCCAAAAACAAAAACTGCAACTCTTTATAATCTGCAACCTTCGCCGTGTCCAGAAAAACCGTCAACTCGCCTTTGTATCCATGAAGCTTGGTAATTTTCCCCAAGCAGTGCATTTCGTCTTTGTTCATGATGCGAAGATAGCGATTTGCCTTAGGCAAAGATTCTACGAAAGATGTTTCACAAGATTGCCTCCGGCAAAGGTGCTACGAAAGGTGCTTCGCAAGGTATGACAGAAGAATTGATGTAATTTTGCACCACTTATGAAAAGAACACTTCAATCCATTATACCACCGCCGCCAACCAATTTTGTTGGAGATGGCTTCAAGGTTCATCACTTCATTCCAGATTACTATTTGAGTATGGAAAGAATGAATCCGTTTATTATGTTGGATTACGCCGCCCCGCATTACTTCCCCCCAACGGAAGTGCAAAAGGGTGTTGGT
>JBEIFO010000343.1:0-2353 GCA_040382375.1 Crocinitomicaceae bacterium | reverse complement strand
GTCCAATTGCGGAGGAAGATGAGTTAAATATCCGCTAACAACATCTTTCAACACATGAATATCATTGCCCACGTATTGCTTCAGCATGGAAAGGTCTAATTCTTTTTCACTTGTAATTTCTGCTTGCGCTAACTCTGTTTTTTTCTCTTCAAAGCTCCATTTCTTCATCACTTCAACCAGCGCTCTTTCTGAATAAGGTTTCACCAAATAATCATTCATTCCGGCCTGCTTGCAAATTTCAACCTCCTCCCGCATAGCATTTGCGCTTAACCCAATAATCGGAATGGTCATTTTCAACTCTTCGCGAATGTACTTCGTAGCCTCGAGCCCATCAACAATTGGCATCTGCACGTCCATTAGCACCAAGTCAAAGTCTTGTTCTTGAATAAGATTAATGGCCTCTTGGCCGTTATGCGCTATGGTTACAACAACTTCACACTTTTTCAAAATAACTTGAAGAACCATGCGATTCAGCTCATTATCTTCTACCGCTAGAATGCGAAGCGCTTTAAGCGACTTTTGTAAATCTGTCATTTCTACTATGTCCTGTTTCGTTTTATCGTTCGATATTCTCATGGGAATGCGAATGTTCACCCGCGTGCCTTTTCCTTTTTCGCTTTCAATCTGAATGGTTCCTCCCATAATCTGAACAATGCTTCGCGCAATGCTCAAGCCTAAACCGCTTCCTCCAAACTTTCGAGTAATACTTGCGTCTTCCTGTGAAAATGCTTCAAATACCTTGGCCAAATAAGCCATGTCCATTCCAACTCCGGTGTCTTCAATTGAAAAAGAAACGAAGCAAATATCGTTTTCACCGCGAACGAGGTTTGAAGTCACTCGCACGTATCCTGCTTGCGTGAATTTGATCGCATTTCCAACAATATTGAACAATACCTGACTCAGTCGGTGAGGGTCTCCGAGATGCATAATTCCTCTGTCATCCATTAATTCAATGTCCAGGGAAATATTCGTTTGCTTGGCCTTCTCTCCAAAAATGCTTAACGTCCTTCGAATGGTTTCATTCAGATTGAACGGGGTCGTTTCAATACTAAATTTTCCGGATTCAATTTTCGAAATATCTAAAAAATCATTTATAATTGATAAAAGCGTTGAAGACGCTGAACGCATAATGTCTATGAAATAGCGCTGGTCAGCATCCAGTTGAGATTGAGCCAGCTGCTCTGCCATTCCCACAATTCCATTCAGAGGGGTGCGAATTTCATGACTCATATTCGCTAAGAACATGGCCTTAGCTTTCGACGATTCTTCTGCTTTGTATCTCGCTCCTTTCAACTCGAACTCCAAATGCTTCATCTCGGTAATATCCCAATGAATACCAATTGATCCGCACACCTCGCCGTCATCTCCCAAAAGAGGAGCGGCGCTTACCAACCAATAACGCGTTTCTCTATTCTTATTTAATACGCGCAACTCATAAACATCCGCTTCTCCTTCACTTCGTGAGGCGTTGCGCACTTTCATTCGCTCCTTCTCAAAGTCATCTAACAACATCTCACCACCATCCTTTCCAAACAGTTCCTCAATACTAAAACCACTCATTTCACAAAACGATTCATTTGCATCAATAATAACACCGTTGGGCTCTACCTCTAATAAACCTAAACGAAAATTATCTATAATACCCTTGAACTTCGCTTCGCGATTAACTAATAGCTTTTCGGCCATTCGACAAGACTCCTCCAAATCTGCGACGCGTTGGCGTAAATAATTTATTTCTTCTTCTTGAGTCATGGGCTTGCTAATTTATACACAAACAGCTTATTTAGGTACATAAACTGCATTATTTATTTCATGAAAAAACCCCTTCGAGAGAAGGGGGCCTTTCATACCTAACTAACCTAAACTTATATTTCTGATGCTTTTTCCCAAGTCAGTTGAAGGAAAAACTTCGCTCCGTCTGCTTGATGAATGTATTCGTCTTGTTGGAAAGCGTCTGCAACATTCAGCGTAGATACACTTAATACGTTGCCAGATGCTGATTTCATTGTGAATGTGTATACGTCTGATTGTAGGGTGATTCCAGGAAACCACTGGAACATATCATCACCAGCAGCCATAACATCAATTGCTGAAAACACAACTTCACCACTTTTATCTGCAATTTCTATTTTCACACCTTGAAGGTTAGCATTTGCTCCTTCTGGTTGAACCCACACAAAATTCAATTTCGCTACGTCTTCACCTAACACTGCCGTAGGAGCCGCTTCTTCATTGTTCGCTACCGTAGTAGTGTCTGCAATTGTAACTGGGGCTGTTGGCATGTAGAATTCTTTCTGACAAGAAACAAGGCTTAGAGAAAGAACCGCTGCGAAGATGGAGATTGTGATAGAGT
>JBEIFO010000342.1:0-2379 GCA_040382375.1 Crocinitomicaceae bacterium | reverse complement strand
GTGGAATTAAAAATGTTGGTTAAATTTGCACCTCTCTTGAAATCCCTGACGGGTGCTTTATTCTGGTTACGACAGAAGACTGAAGACAAAGAGGAGTTGTTTTTGTTGGAATGAATAGTTCCACTAAAAATGTTAAATTCCTTAGTAGCTCAGTTGGTTAGAGCACATGACTGTTAATCATGGGGTCCCTGGTTCGAGTCCAGGCTGGGGAGCGAAGCCTTGCAGAAATGCGAGGCTTTTTCGTTGGAAAAACATTCCCTTCGGGACGTATCCGCTTTGCGGACCAATCCACGAAGTGGACTAATCCCGTTGGGATGTATCCGCTTTGCGGACAAATCCACGCAGTGGACTAATCCCCCTGGGATGTATCCGCTTTGCGGATGTATCCACGAAGTGGACCAATCCCGATGGGGAATAAATCTACATTGCGAAGCATTCGGATTTGTGTAACTTCGTATGAATCGAAAACGCTTAAAGAAAAAAATCCTTGTTATGTATCGGGAAATTGAAATCGACAGAATACAACTTACAATAATGGGGGTTAAATTTCCTAATCTCGCAGAATTGGAACGCACCGCAAATGCTATTGGAAGCAATATGTTTGAAGGGTTTGAGCCTACTCCGCATTCCGTTGAGATTATTCGAGACTATACACTTGGTAAAATATCTGTTGAGGAGTTAATTCAAATCACGAAAGCAGAGTATCATGGCTGAAAACTATAAATATGTTGATTCTGAATATATTTATGTAGACGCGGAAACAGGAATACTCCGAAACATACCAAACTTTAAAAGCGCTGAAGAACTGCTCTTTTTCGAAAGTGTTACAGTGGCAAAAAGAATTCACGAATTAGAATTAACTAATAATAATTCAAACAACACAACTAATCTTAGACAAAGAAGTCTCTAATTTCAATTAGCACAATTCAATGACTTTTTCTGCTCACCTAGTCTCCAGGTTAAATAATCTTTATCGTGTTGTGTCATACTTGATTTACTGAACTCTTCTTGCAAAACATCAAGTTCCGCGCAAGATTTCGCTATAATAATCTTAGCCTCCCCCATCGAAGCACGATTATCTTGAGCAGACGAACCATTATTGTTCGAACAAGCGAAAAAACTCACGACACAGAATACAGGAATAAATCTTAAAATTTTTCTCATTGCTACATATTTAATTTCTATAAATATAAATAAAACAAGACTATTTCACAACCACTTGAAATTTCGTCTCACAAAAAATTAAGTTTGCCTATACTCCTTCCCTTCGGGACGTATCCACGTAGTGGACGAATCCCGTTGGGATGTATCCGCTTTGCCGACCAATCCACGAAGTGGACTGATCCCGTTGGGATGTATCCGCTGTGCGGACCAATCCACGAAGTGGACGAATCCCGTTGGGATGTATCCGCTCTGCGGACCAATCCACGAAGTGGACGAATCCCGTTGGGATGTATCCGCTTTGCGGATGTATCCACGTAGTGGACTTTTCCCTTCGGGATAAAAAATAATTAACGAACCGCTTCTTCCAACTTCGCAATGTCGAACTTCGACATTTGCATGAACGCGTAGGCCGCTTTGGGGGCATCTCTCGCCGCCATGGTGTATGTATAACCTCCACCTACCGTTAAATCTACTCGTGCAGCCGGACAATGCCAATCTTCGTTGGCAAAACTACCAAAACAAAAATGAATTCTTCGCTCCGAGTTATTTAGAACTACCTTAAAAAAAATAATTTACATGTGCTTTTCCGCTACCGCTAGTTTTTCAGCATCCATAGTTATAGGAACTCTTGGCGTTGTTACCTTCAATAAGAGTAAAAATTCCAACTTGAAATTTCTAGGTGCCATTCCATTTCTGTTTGCTGTTCAGCAATTCACAGAAGGGTTTGTGTGGTTAAGCTTCAACAATTTCAACTTTCAATTCATTCAAGAAACGGCTACCAAAGCATTCTTGTTTTTCGCATGGGTGTTGTGGCCCATACTTATGCCCTTTTCCATTTATCACATTGAAAAACCTGGAGTCAAAAAGAAGATTAACTTCTATTTACTTCTATTGGGAATCGTATCTGGACTTCATTCCATTTATATGCTCTTCGCCGATAACGTACAGCCTTTAGTGAACGATTTTCACATTGATTATATCGTCTCTACTTCCACCTTTGAAAAAAAGATACAAGTCATTCAGCAAATCAGTTATGTCGTTGTGACAGTGTTGCCTTTGTACGTTTCTTCTTTGAAAGGCGCGAAGGTTTTAGCAACTGCTAACTTCATTGCATTGGTCTTGGCGTTTGTGTTTTTCAAACATTCGTTGCCAAGTACCTGGTGTTTTTTCGCGGCTATTTTAAGTGGAATTATTTATTGGATTGTTCGAATGAAT
>JBEIFO010000341.1:0-2380 GCA_040382375.1 Crocinitomicaceae bacterium | reverse complement strand
GCTTGCTCGAATGAACTCGCTCGGAAAAATATCCAGAGAAAAGAAACTCCCGCAAAAGTCAATACCGTTCCTAGCCATGTCTTCAATTTCCCTTCCCACCGAACGTTCATTCGGTTTTCTAACACCAACCACAGTCCGTGGGCCATTCCCCAAACCACGAAGGTCCAATTCGCTCCATGCCAGAATCCGCTTATGGCGAAAACAATGAACAAGTTCAACGACGTGCGTGCCGCACCCTTTCTATTTCCACCTAAAGGAATGTACACGTAATCTCGGACCCACGTGGAAAGCGAGATGTGCCACTTCGACCAAAACATGCCCACACCAGTAGAACGATAAGGCAGCTTGAAATTTTCCATGAGTCGGAATCCCATCACACGGGCTGCTCCAATGGCAATGTCACTGTACCCACTGAAATCGCAATAGATCTGAAAGCTGAAGAAGACCACTGCAATGACCAAATACATCCAAGAAACCGATTCAGCATGCTCATAAACGGGCGATACAAATTGCGCGAGGTTATCTGCAATAACCACCTTTTTGAACATTCCCCACACTATGCGTTGCATTCCAGCAGAAACATTCGCGTAAGTGAGTGAATGCTTTTCGTAGAACTGATGCAAAATATTTTGCGGACGCTCAATGGGTCCGGCAACCAACTGCGGATAGAACATCACATACAGCGAATAAATCCCGAAATGTCGTTCTGCCTTTTGGTTGCCGCGATACACTTCCACCACATAACTTAAACTCTGAAAGGTGTGGAAGGAAAGCCCAATGGGCAGAAGAATGCTAAACGTATTCAACGAATAATTCCATCCGATTAAACTGGCAATGCCGTTGAAATTATCGATGAAAAAATTAAAGTACTTGAACACCGCTAAAATCAAGCACGTGCTAATGACACTTCCAATTAACCATCGTCGTGCATTGGGCTTCGAACTTTTTTCAATTTGAATGGCAGCCACATAATCAACGACAATGGTTGCTAGTAGAATAAAAATATAAGCCGGAACAAAAAACATATAGAACACACAGCTCGCTATCAAAAGCATGAGCCAGCGCCATTGATGCGGCAACAAGAAATACAACGCTGTTACAATCGGGAAAAATAAAAAGAACTCAATGGAATTGAATAGCATTTTACTTCTTGTATTGAAGGGTTTGTTGAATGCTTTCCCACAACAACTCGGCTGCTTTGTCCCAGGTGTATGTGTGCTCGCGCATTACTCGATTGCGCTGTCCCTGTTCAATCTTTACAATGGCCTCGGCTATTTCAGAAACCTCCGTTGGATTCACGAAGAACGCCGATCCGTTTGAAACCTCCTCCATAACTGTTCCTTTAGAAGCAACAACTGGAACACCACACGCTTCCGCTTCAATCAATGGGATTCCGAATCCTTCATAGAGACTTGGAAAAACAAGTCCTTCCGCTGCCGACATGAGCAAAGGAAGATCGGCGGTGTGCACATGTCCTAAAAACCGAATGTTCGTTCGGTAATTGATTTTAGCCAAGGCAGCATCCAATTCCGGATAGTGCCAAAATTTATTTCCTGCTATCACCAATGAAGATTCAACACCTTTTTCTACGGCAGCATTGAATGCCTCAACAACACGGTGAACGTTCTTCCTTGGATGCAGCGCACCAACGAATAAAAAATATTTTTTTCCTTGCGCGAAACGATCGCGAATGACTTCTTTCTTGTGTTCTTCTGCCGGAGCAAACGTGTGGTCTATGCCGTTACAAAGCACGTCAATAGCGGTTTCTGCAACATTGAACGTTTTCGAAATATCTCCTCTACTGAATTCACTCACAGTTGCTAAGCGTGTGCTCAACTTCATGAAATCTGGTGTTCTACTGTTCCAGTAGTTCGCGTATTTCTTCGGCATGAACTCCGGGAAATGAACGAAATTAATGTCGTGTATAACGGTGAGCTGCGGGATTGGGCATCTTCTAGACGCGTGTGCATCTGGAGAAATAAAAATGTCCGCCTTAATTCTTTTCAATTTAAACGGAACACTGAAATCGAACCACCAGTCGAATAACCAAGGTCTGCGTGCAGGAGGAAAAACGCGATGTTGAAACACATTCTTTCCAAACTGCCAATGATCGTCATTCTTCCGATCGCTTAATAAATGAAATTCATGCTCGGGGAATCGATGCGCCAATCGCTTGATAGTCTCAAAAGTGAATCGGCCAATGCCCTCCAATTTTCCTGGAATAAGCAGTCGGGTATTGATGGCAATGCGCACCCGATATGAATTAAAGCAGTTGTGCTACAATCTTCTCTACAGAATAACCATCGGCTTCAGCTTTGTAGTTGCGCACAATACGGTGACGAAGAATAGGAAGAGCTACGGCCCGAACATCTTCAATATC
>JBEIFO010000340.1:0-2395 GCA_040382375.1 Crocinitomicaceae bacterium | reverse complement strand
TTGATTTTCGGAATGAAAATGCAGTGGCGGTGATGTCCATAGACAACCTTCCGTGTGAACTTCCAAAAGATGCAAGTGAAGATTTCGGAAATGAAATCATGAAGAGCATTGTACCTGCTTTGCTGAACAACGATGCTGATGGAATTTTGTGGAAGGGAACCGAAACAACTTTTGAGGGAACGTTAACTCCGCATTTCGAATACCTCGCAGACTACGTGGCTACTGCGCGCTAAAAGTGAAAGAGATTGTTCCTGCTTGCGCCTTGCTTGATGCTCCGCTGAAAAGCCAACGTTGCGCATAAGCAACAGATTCAGAAGATAAACAACCGTCCTTTGAAGAACGTGCTTCGTCAATCTTGGCGCTCACAACTTTTCCCCATTCATCAACCGTGATGTTTATGACAACCGTTCCTGACCCTTTGCATTTATAGGTCGGCTTAGGTGCTTGTTTAATACTTCTTCCCGTAAGCGTGAAAGTAGCTGTAACCGGACCCGAATAACTGGTGTTTCCGCCTTGCTCGGTTGTTTTATTGTTGTTGTTCGAAGTGGAACGATCAGGGCTAGTTGCAACACCAGCAGAATGATCGGTGTGATTGGTCATCAACTGATCCCTCATCTGCTTCTCATAGTTAGCTGCACTCTGAGCACCTTGCTCGCCGGCATTCCCAGACCTGTTTTCATTTCCGGTATAATTCACCTCTTCGTTAACTCTAGCCGATTCGGTTGAAGCAATTAGGTTTCGAACAGCCTCGCTCATCATGGAATTTCCTGCATCCTCTTCGCCACCTTGTTCGGCCGGAGCTTCTTCCAACTCAACTTCCATCTCTTGAACCGCAGGAACAATGGGCTTCACAATAAGTCTGTCTGGAGAGGAACTGATGAAGTAACCAAATAACATCACGAAGGCATAACCCAACACGCCTATGATAATAGACGAAGTCCAGGTGTTCGAGTGTTTGGGGTGAAGCTTTATCATGTTTCTGCAACGAAAATAAGACTTTTATTATTTTCTCTTGCGTTAATTCGTGCCTTCACTATATTTGATTCAAATTACAAGCAAAATGAAAAAACTAATTGCGTTCGCAGCCATGTCTATCTTCTTCGTAGGAGTAGCATCTGCACAGGTTGAAACGACCACTACAACTTCTGAGAAGAAAACAGAATGTACCAAATCTAAAGAGTGTTGCAGCAAATCAGCAGCTACACAAGGAACTGAAAAGAAAGAGTGTTCTGCAACGAAAACTGAAGGTAAATCAGAATGTTGCAGCAAAAGCGCAGCAGCTGACGCTAAAAAAGGAAAGAAAGGAAAAAAGAACAAAGAATGTTGTTCTAAAGATGCTGCTACCAAAGGTGAGAGCAAAGAGGGATGCAAAGAGGGTGAGAAGAAAGACTGCTGCAAAAAAGCAGGAGAAAAATAATTTCCTATTTATAGAAGAATTTTTAAACCTCGGCTAGTTCCGAGGTTTATTTTTGCAACCAAAATAAAGAGCCGTGAAGAATTCATTCGATGTGATTATTGTTGGAGGAGGAATTGTTGGTGCAGCTACGATGTATAAAATACAAATGGCTTATCCTGACAAGAAAATATTATTGTTGGAAAAGGAAAGCGGATTAGCCGATCACCAAACAGGAAACAACAGCGGGGTTATTCATTCCGGAATTTATTACAAACCCGGTTCGAAGAAAGCCATCAACTGCGTGAACGGTAGAAGAGAGCTCGTGGCCTTCGCGAAGGAGCATAACATAAGTCACGATGTTTGCGGAAAGCTTATCGTAGCCGTTGACGAATCTGAACTTCCATTCTTGAATAAAATTGAACAGCACGGCGTAGACAACGGCATTGAAGACATGCGTCGAGTTACTCCTGAAGAAATTCGAGAAATTGAACCGCACTGCACAGGCATAGACGGTCTATTCATTGGTTGTACGGGCATCATAGACTTTCGCGGCACAACAAATAAATTGGCAGAACTATCACTGAATGCCAATCCGAATTCGGAAGTGCATACCTCCGAAGAGGCTCTTAAATTTGAGCACCAAGAAAATAGTACTGTTGTCATTACCAATAAGGATAAATACGAAGCCGCTCACCTCATTGTTTGCGGAGGGCTTCAAGCTGACCGATTGGCGCGCAAAGACGGAATAGATTTGAAAGAACAAGTCGTTGGTTTCCGAGGCGATTATTACGAATTGACAGAGAACGCCAAGCATAAAGTAAAGAACTTAATCTATCCAGTACCTAATCCAGACTTCCCCTTTCTAGGCGTACACTTTACGCGTATGGTAGACGGCTCTGTAGAGTGCGGACCTAACGCGGTCTTCACATTCAAACGTGAAGGATATGGAAAAACCGATTTCAATTTCCGCGATACGTGGGATGCGCTCACATACATGGG
>JBEIFO010000339.1:0-2458 GCA_040382375.1 Crocinitomicaceae bacterium | reverse complement strand
TTGACGCACGAAGTGGTGATTCGCGATTTCAAATACATACCTATGCAATGATTGCTGTAAATTCGCAGCATGATCGTTCAGAAACATTTTGAAGAAGCGCATCAGTTGCTTTCGCAATTGTTGGCTTCGCCTGACTTTTTATCTTCCGTAAACAACAGCGCGCAATGCATGTCTTACCAATTGAAATTGGGTAAGAAGATTATGTCTTGTGGTAACGGTGGCAGCATGTGCGATGCCATGCATTTTGCTGAAGAACTTTCAGGAAGATACCGCGACAACCGTCCGGCTATTGCAGCCATGAGTATCTCTGATCCTTCACACATGTCTTGTGTGGGAAATGATTACGGATACGATTTCGTTTTTTCACGCATGGTGGAAGCCATCGGAAATGAAGGCGATGTGTTGTTGGCCATTTCAACCAGCGGTAATTCTGCAAACGTGATTAAGGCGGCTGAAGCCGCTAAAGCGAGAGGAATGATGGTCATTGCTCTAACGGGAAAAGACGGCGGTAAATTGGCTCCTTTGTGCGATTTCGAGGTGCGTGTTCCATGGATGGGATACGCAGATCGTATTCAAGAAATTCATATTAAGGTCATTCATAGTTTTATAGACTTCATTGAAAGAAATATTGACTAACTAAAGAAATGACAACAGAACAAAAGTTAAATGCGCGTAGCAACGGAAGTTGCGAATTGTGCGAATCGAAGGAAAGTTTATCGGTTTACGAAGTTCCTCCGCATTCAGATGGGAATGAAGACGAAAGCATTTTAGTTTGCGAAGTATGTAAGGCGCAATTAGAAAAACGCGTTGCGCTAGACGCAAATCATTGGGCGTGTTTGAATACAAGTATGTGGAGCGAAGTTCCTGCTGTGAAGGTTGTTTCTTGGAGAATGCTAAGTCGCTTGAAGTCGAATTCATGGGCGGCAGATGCCATTGATATGATTTATTTGGAAGAAGACCAATTGACGTGGGCGCGCGCTGCTGGAGACGAGGAAGATTCAGGAGAAGTGGAGTTTCATAAAGATTCGAACGGAGCCATTTTGCAAAACGGAGATACGGTAACGTTAATCAAAACATTGGAAGTAAAAGGCTCTCAAGTGAAAGCGAACGTAGGTGTTGCTGTAAGAAACATTCGTTTGGTTCACGACAACCTTGAGCAAATTGAAGGAAAAGTAGACGGACAACAAATCGTGATTTTAACGAAGTTCGTGAAGAAGTCTTAAGGTAGTTATTTCAACATATAATACGCTGAAACCCTTGATTGAATAGGGTTTCGGAAAGAGAAGCAAGAAGGTTATGGCATATGACTTTCTTGCTTTTTCGTTTTATTGAAAAGTCATTTGCAAGAAAAAATTATGCTTGCAAAAACATTTGGCAGCGCTGTTCACGGCGTGAATGCCTACCTCATTACGATTGAAGTTCATGCCGACAAAGGAACGTTGGTGAACATGGTTGGACTTCCAGATACTTCTGTTAAAGAAGCGCAGCAGCGCATTCGTGCCGCGTTCACGAATTCAGGAATGAAGAATCCCATTCGGAATTACACCATTAACATGGCGCCTGCAGATATTCGGAAGGAAGGAACGGCGTATGACTTACCTCTTGCATTAGGTCTACTAGCCGCAACGGAACAAATTCCGAGCGAAGCGCTTTCGAAATACATTATCATGGGTGAGTTGTCGTTAGACGGAAGTATTCGTCCGATAAAGGGTGTTCTGCCCATGGCCATTCAAGCGAAGCGCGATGGCTTTGAAGGGATTATTGTTCCTATTGAAAATGCACCGGAATGTGCGGTGGTAGATGGATTGAAAATCTATGGATCTCCGTGCATTTTAGACGTCGTAAATTTTTTCAAGGGTGAAGGAAAGTTGGAAGAATTCCCCTTCGAAAAAGAAAAATTTCAGTCATTACAGACGCAACATTTTGCATTGGATTTCACCGATGTGAAAGGACAAGAAAACATTAAGCGTGCGTTTGAAATTGCGGCTTCAGGCGGACACAACCTTATTCTCATTGGTCCGCCAGGCGCGGGAAAGACGATGTTGGCGAAGCGACTTCCTTCCATACTGCCACCGTTGTCATTGGACGAAGCGTTGGAGACCACGAAGATTCACAGCGTAGCAGGAAGGTTGAAGAAACACGATGCGTTAATAGTGAATCGTCCGTTTAGAAGCCCTCATCACACGATCTCGGACGTCGCTTTGGTTGGCGGAGGATCTTACCCTCAACCGGGTGAAATTTCGTTGGCGCACAACGGTGTTTTGTTTTTGGATGAATTGCCTGAATTCAAGCGCACGGTGTTGGAAGTTATGCGTCAGCCGTTGGAAGATCGCAACGTTACAATTTCGCGAAGTAAGTTCAGTGTTGAGTATCCGGCGAGCTTTATGTTGGTGGCCTCTATGAACCCCTGTCCGTGTGGCTATTTCAATCATCCGGAGAAAGAATGCACGTGTGGATC
>JBEIFO010000338.1:0-2466 GCA_040382375.1 Crocinitomicaceae bacterium | reverse complement strand
TGAAATTTGTTTTTTTTCAGAAAATAAAAATGTCGCGCTTATTCCTACTAAGACCAGCGCTTGAATTAAAATACCAATTTTCTGGAACATATTAGAAACGGAAATAAATGAATGGATTATAAGTATCGTCGATTAAGAGCACTGTGCCCAGTAACAGCAACAAGATGTTTAGCACAGGCGCGCCGTAGAAGTATAGTTTGCTGGCGCGTTGGTATACCGCGTGCTCTTTATTAAATATTTCGTCCCACGGAATGCACAAGAGAATGACGAGAATGAAGAAATACATATATCCGAGCAAGTCGTTTTTTAAATTAATTGAAACGGGATACTCGGAATAGAAAAGTGTTTTTACAAATGTTTTTAGTTTATCGAAATCAACATAATAGAAAATCGCTCGACTGAAAATGATAAGAATCAATGTGTAGCTGTGTTTGAAAATTCTGGGCGTGACTTTTAAATAACGGTCAAGCAATTTTTCGAGGATCATGCAACATCCGAAAAACGCGCCCCAAAGCACGAAGTTCCAGCTAGCCCCATGCCAGAAGCCCGTGAGCAACCAGACAATGAATACATTTCTCAATTGAAACTTTCTATTTCCACCCAAAGGAATATATACGTAGTCGCGAAAAAATCTGCCGAGCGACATGTGCCATCTTTTGTAGAAATCTCCGACAGAGGTAGCCGCATAAGGATGTCTGAAATTCTCTAAAAAATTAAATCCGAAGATTCTACCTAATCCAATAGCCATGTCTGAATACCCCGAAAAGTCGAAATAAATTTGAATGGAGAATAGTGTTATTCCAAACCACGCTTCTGGCGACGAGAGATTTAAGAATTGCACATCGAGGTATTTTTCAACCAATATGCTGGCAGTATTTGCAATGACTACTTTTTTGAAGAGCCCCAAACAGAATCTGTTTATACCACTCCAAGCCATGGCCCAAGAGGTTTTCCGTTCGTTTATTGTGTCTTGAATTTCAGAATAGCGAACAATAGGCCCGGCTACCAAATGTGGAAACATGGTTACATAAACCATGAAATTCAAAAAGATTTTTTGAACTTGTATGTGCCCGCGATGAACGTCTAGTGTATAAGAGAGCGAAAGGAAGGTGTAGAAAGAAATTCCCAAAGGCAGCGTTATTCCTGGCTTGGTAAATTTGGTTCCCAATAACCAATTGGTATTGTCAACAAAAAAGTCGGCATACTTGAACGTCATGAGAAGTCCAATGTTTATGCATATTGAAACGAGCAAGGCGAATTTTGAATTGACGGTACCTTGATGGTTGCTGATATACAACGCCATGAAATAGTTAACAATGCTAGAGAACAACAAGAGCGTAATCCAGATGGGCTCACCCCAGGCGTAAAAAAGAAGGGAAAACATCAAAAGAATAAAATTCTTCCCCTTCATACTTGGAATAAGGAAATAGCCGAGCAATGAAAGCGGCAAAAAGAAGAAAATAAAAATAAGACTAGAAAAAACCATAGGTGCCCATGTTAGTAATGCTAGCAAATTAAAATGACAATTGTCAATGCAATTCCACAATTAAACAGAGATATTGACAATACAGTTTTAACTTAGCAATATGGAAAGTCAGTTTAAAATAGGCGATTTTGTTCGGTTTTTGAATGATGAGGGAGAAGGCACGATAGTTAGTTTTTCAAGTGAACAGTCGGCGTTAGTAGAAGATAGCAGTGGCTTCGCTTTCGAGCATCCACTAAAAGAACTTGTGAAAATTGAAAATTCAAAACATGAGTTTTCACAATACAATCAAGTGGAGCCGAACACGCGCGAGATGCTTGATCGCAATTTGGACGCTAATGCAGTGAAGTCTGCGGCTAAAGATTTCAAGAACAGATACAAAGAGCGCGCGGCGAATGACTTTCCGCACAATGCGGATTTGTTCGAGGTTGATTTGCATATTCATGAATTGCTCGACAATTACGAGCGCATGACGAACGGCGAAATTGTTACCATTCAAATGGAACACTTCGAACGCATGCTAGCCATTGCAGAAAAGAAAAAAGTGAAGAAGGTCATCTTCATTCACGGAGTGGGGCAGGGAGTCTTGCGCGCAGAGATTCGTTCATTCATCAAAAGCTATTATCCGCAATGCGAATTCCTCGATGGGAATTACCAGAAGTACGGACACGGCGCAACAGAAGTTAGATTCAGATAACATTCAATATGAAAAAAATATTCCTTTCATTTATTGCGGTTGCATTCGTGCTGAACGCAGCGGCTCAGAAGAAAAACGCAAAGCCTTTCGCAACGCAACTCACGGCTTTGGAAGCCAAGATGAGCGAGGGTTTGTCGAAGTACAACGTTCCCGGCGGAGCCATTGCCATTGTCTACAACAACTAAATTATTTTGTCGAAAGGATTCGGTTTGAAGGACGCTTCAACGAAAGAGCCTGTGACTGAAAACAGTTCCTTCGCGATAGCAAGTAACTCGAAGGCCTTCAC
>JBEIFO010000337.1:0-2472 GCA_040382375.1 Crocinitomicaceae bacterium | reverse complement strand
TTCTTCATAGTGAGGTAAAAGTTTTTCCCGTAGTTGGAATACAACCAGCTGAGGCGGATCACAATTCCGGTTCCGCATTCCAATACGGCTAACTCTCCTTCGCGTTTGGTTCTGCCGTAAACGCCTAAAGGATTGCATTCATCGTCTTCCGTGTAAGGAGAATTTTTTTCTCCGTTGAAAACGTAGTCGGTTGAAAAATGAATCAGCACAATGTCGTGCAACGAACAGAAATCGGCCAGCTCACTAACGGCTTCGGCGTTCACGCGGTGCGCGAGTTCCTCTTCCGATTCGGCTTTGTCCACTGCGGTGTAGGCAACGGTATTGATAATGACATCTGGAATTTCATTCAACTCGGAGAGTTGTTCAAACAGATCGTTTTCGAAATCTATTTCATCGCGACCGAAGAAGCGAATGCTTGCTAATGTTTCTCCCTTCAGCGAATCGGCAAAGCACTGCGCCAGCTGACCCGTTTTTCCCAATATCCAAATAGATGCGTTACTCATGTTCCGCGAAGTTAAAAGGACTTAACTTTGTTTAGGTATAACTTTTGAATGGCTTCAAAAAAAATAATATGAAAAAGCTGCTGTTTCTGCTTTTCGCGTCAATATCCATCGTGTCAATTGCGCAAGAAAAAAGCTATTCCAACCGTAACCCTCGTCACGCCACCATAGGCTTTGGAGTGCAAGGAGTTCAACCCGTTGGAGAATACGCCGACCACTACAACGGCAATCCCATAGGACTTTCAGGAACTTTTTCTCATCCGATTAAACAATCGCCTTTCGATTGGGGATTTCAATTCTCCTGGAATCAAATGGGCGCGTTAGACCAGGACATTCTTGTTTACGGAGGGACGAATGCAATGGGAGATACCATCTTCAACAACGGGACGTATCGTGTTAGGCACAACAACTACCGCTACCAAGGATTACTTCGCCTTCGTCCATTTAACGGATTCTTTCAACCTTACGCTGAAGGACTTGCTGGAGTTGAAACCTTCCTCACAAAAACCGACCTTTCTGTTCAAAACAGCGGTGGATTCTCTTCGGTGGAAGAAGCGAAAGTGCAACAAAGCAGCACATCGCTCTTGTACGGATATGCCCTTGGACTGCGATTCCGCACAAAAAATGCTAGAAAGATTTGGTTCGACCTTCGCTATGAAAACATTCAAGGAGGAAAAGCACAATACGTGATTCCAGAGACTGTAACCATTCAGAACAATACCGATCTGGTTTACACAACAGGCACCACCAAAACCAATCGCCAAATCATCCAATTCGGTTTAACATTTGGCTTCTAACCGGAAGAACGAATGGCATCCACGGGTTTTAGATTCGCCGCCCGTAACGCAGGAATAAACCCTGCTACAATTCCAACAACCAATGAAACCGTAATCCCTAACATGATGCGACTGAAAGGAAGGAAGAAGTGAAATTCGGTTGCGCCGTTCAACAACGAGAGCACGCCCCATACTAAGAGCAGCCCCATAATTCCTCCAACCAAACAAAGCAGGATCGATTCAAATAGAAATTGTGATAAAATGAAATAGCGTTTTGCTCCGAGTGCTTTTTGAATACCAATGATATTCGTGCGTTCTTTCACAGAGACGAACATGATGTTCGCAATGCTGAAGGCACCCACTAGAATCGCGAATACACCGATGAACATTCCGGCAACGTTGAAGACACCAACAATGCTGTTCACCATGTCGCTAATCATGCTGGAATCGATGACGCTGAAATCGTTTTCTTCGGTTGGACGAATGCCTCGAATACCTCGGAAGACGGACATCACATCTCCTTTCAACACATCGACATCAACATCTTTTTTTGCTTTTACTAAGAGCGTAACATCATCCATTTCGCTCACAAAACGCTGCGCGTATTCATAAGGAACATAAACTGAAAGATCGCGTTCTCCGCCAAAGAGTGAAGAACCTTCTTTCGCCATAACCCCGATCACTTCGGCTTTTTGTCCTTGAATTTTAATGTCTTGTCCAACCGGATATTCCGCACCGAACAACTGTTCGGCCAGCGAGTATCCGATAAGCGCAACCGGTCTTCCGCCGTCGCATTCCATTTGCGAGAAATAGCGTCCCTTGTCAATTTTTAAATCAATGGCTTGAATGTAATCGTATCCCACTCCCAGAAACCCAACGCCTTCGAGTGAATTGTTTTCATGCTCAACGGTCTTGGAAGCACGCACTTGGATTGTGGCAACAGAGAACGATTTCAAGTCTGCTTTCAGCAGGTTCAGATCTTCTTTGCTTGGTTGTCTGCGTTGCCAGTATTTCCACCATTCGTATTCTCCCCCATCTTTCTCCGGACCCATGGACCACTTCTGAATGAATAATAAATCGGAACCCATGACAGACAGCCCTTCCTTCATATCGGCTTCCATGCTGTCCACGATACTCAACACAAAAATGATCGAGAAAATTCCAATCGTCACTCCGAACAACGAAAGCACCGTCCG
>JBEIFO010000336.1:0-2484 GCA_040382375.1 Crocinitomicaceae bacterium | reverse complement strand
TGTTCCATTGAAGCCAGGAGAACACGCACATTAATGTTTAGCATTCATAAATTAAAAAATCCGTATCTTAGAACGATGCGGATTTTTTTTGTCATATTCTTTGCCATTGCGGGCTTCATTGGTTCAGCGCAACCAGTGAACCTTCGCGATTCCTTTAAAGGAGTGTTTGATGAAAATCCTAAGGCCACTGCAAAATGGGACACCTGGGGAACATTCATTGGTGGAAGAACATTCAATACGCAAGCACTTAAAGTTGGAGCCGAATTCAATGAGGCTCTTGTTTTAGGGGTCGGATACAATTGGCTTTCCAACGGTGTATACAAGAATGTGAATGTGGAAGGGGTAAATCGGCTCAGTGAATTCGAACTGCGTTATTATGGTCCTTATGCAGAATTGGATTTTTTTAAGAGTGGTCATTGGAAGGGCACTCTCCCTATTCAATTGGGTTTTGGAAAGAGCTTTTTGAAGTATAATGATGCTGAAGGAAATCGGATAAAATTAAATGAGGGTCGTGTAATCCTCTATGAACCCGCCATGAGTTTCAGTTATGACATTGCGAATTTATTTGAGGTGGGTGCAGGATTCGGTTATCGAATTATGTTACAGAATAACAAGTCTATTGATCAACCCTTAACTTCACCCAACTTTGTGTTGCGTTTAAGCCTTAACCCATACGGGTGGGCCGAATTGTTTCATTTAGATGAAATGGGAAAAAAATTAATTGAGTCTAATTAGAATTTATGAGCGACGATTTCGATATAAGAGACGAGGCTGAGGGCACGACAGATAAGGATTTAGAAAGAGTCCTGAGACCCAAGTCATTTGAAGATTTTACAGGCCAGAAGCAGGTGCTTGATAATCTTCAAATTTTTGTTCAGGCAGCGAAATTGCGCGGTGAATCGCTAGATCACGTGTTGTTACATGGCCCTCCTGGTTTAGGTAAAACTACCTTGGCGTACATTGTTTCGTTGGAAATGGGAGTTGGAATTAAAACAACTTCTGGACCTGTTTTAGACAAACCTGCTGACTTAGCCGGTTTGCTCACGAATCTCGAAACGAATGATGTTTTGTTCATTGATGAAATTCATCGCTTGAGTCCGGTTGTAGAAGAATACCTCTACAGCGCCATGGAAGATTTTTGTATTGACTTGGTAATAGACACAGGACCGAATGCTCGTTCGGTTCAAATTAATTTGAATCCGTTTACGCTTGTTGGAGCCACCACACGAAGTGGATTGCTGACCGCTCCATTGCGCGCGCGATTCGGTATTAATGCTCGCCTTTCGTATTATGATTCTAAGACATTGACAGATATTGTTGAGCGTAGTTCAGCTATTTTGAAAATTCCAATTACGCCTGATGCGGCATACGAGATAGCGCGTAGAAGCCGTGGTACGCCGCGTATTGCGAATGCATTGCTTCGTCGTGTTCGTGATTTTGCTCAGATCAAAGGTGACGGTACCATTGAAATAAACATTACTCAAATGTCTTTGGATGCATTGAATGTTGATACCCTTGGTCTCGATGAAATGGACAACAAGATTTTGATGACCATGATGAATAAGTTCAACGGTGGTCCTGTAGGACTTACAACAATTGCAACTGCTGTTGGAGAAGATGCCGGAACCATTGAAGAGGTTTACGAACCGTTCTTAATTCAAGAAGGATTTTTAACGCGCACTCCAAGAGGAAGGCAATTGACAGATCTTACCTATAAGCATTTAGGGAAGATTAGAAATAATCCTGGGCAATTGTTCTAGTGTTTACTCAAACTGAACATACGCGTATTGTAAAGGAAATTGCAAGTCAATTGGGATTTGCACATTGTGGTATCTCGAAGGCGGAATTTTTAGAAGACGAGGCTCCACGCTTAGAGCAATGGCTGAAGCAGAACATGCATGGAGAAATGCGTTATATGGAAAATTATTTCGATAAACGATTGGATCCGACGCTTCTTGTTCCAGGCGCGAAGAGTGTGGTGTCGCTGATGTTCAATTATTACCCCAAGGAAATACAAGATGCGGCATTGCCGAAAGTTTCGAAATACGCTTGGGGAGAAGATTACCATGTGGTGGTGAAGGACAAACTATTTCAATTTGTTGAACTCATTCGTGAGCGAATTGGTGAAGTAGGAGGAAGGGTATTTGTGGATAGTGCGCCTGTGCTGGAGAAGGCATGGGCAGCGAAGTCTGGATTAGGTTGGGTTGGAAAAAATAGCAATCTGATTTCAAAACAGAAGGGCTCTTTCTTCTTTCTTGCTGAATTAATTCTCGATTTGAATTTAGATGCAGACGGCATTGTCACGGATCATTGTGGAACATGCACAGCCTGCATAGACGCTTGTCCGACTGGCGCTATTGTAGGCGATCGTATAGTAGACGGAAGTAAGTGCATTTCTTATTTCACTATTGAATTGAAAGAGAATGTGCCAAGTGAATGGAAGGAAAAGCTCGAGGGTTGGGCGTTTGGATGCGATGTTTGTCA
>JBEIFO010000335.1:0-2487 GCA_040382375.1 Crocinitomicaceae bacterium | reverse complement strand
ACTTTCGTCATTGTATTGCTTCGAAAGTCTTGCGTAGTAGGGAAGGGCTTTCTCGTATTCTTTTCGCTCGGAATAAAGTTCAATAAGAACATTGCAAGCAGAATTGTCTATTTTGCTTAAAGAACCGCAAAGTGAGTCTAACTCTAAAGCAAGATTCAAGGCTATTTCATTATTGAATTTTAGACGATAAAAGCGAATGCGTTCCGTGAGTACTAATTTTTTTTGATCGAACGTTTCGGCCATTTGTTGTGCCTTGATCAAGTGAGGTTCAGAGTATTCGTATTTGACTTGCGAATTTTCTTGATGAGCAGCGTTGTAATAATAATAGAATGAATAGGTCGGACGTGTTGGAAAGTAAGCGGTAGCGGCCATTTCCTTGAACCAATTCAAATGTGTTCTCGGAGTAAAGCTTTCATACCCGGGAATCCGAGGGTCATGCGAGAGGCGCAATTCATAATGTCCGGGCATAAAGACAAGACTGTCGAACGTCTCTGAATATCCCGCTCCGTTTTCTGGCATGAGGTTCGTGAAGATTACGACCATGGAATCATTGTCTTCTTTCCAAACCAAGCGGTAGTGGTTTTCGATTTGGCGGTACTCTTGTCCAGCATAACGTGCTGACCAACCGTTGTGTTCCAGATGCAGACTGCGAATTTCTTTTTGTTCTGAATCGATTATGTTGGAACGTTCGCCGCTCATGAGCTGCAGTTTCATGTGCTTCAGGCACAGTTCAGAAGTATAATCTTTTCCAGGAACTCCGAAATGTTGAAAGTAAGCACCGCCTCCTCCGCCAGGTTGGGCAAGGGTTACAAATGGAAGTAGGAAAAGAAAAACTAAAAATTGAAAATGCATGTTGCGAAAGTAAGGAATTCCTATTTTAGCCCTGTGAATTTTCAACCGAGCGATAGCACAGTGCCGAAGCGTGGACAAGTCTTGTTGTCTGAGCCTTACATCAGCGATCCGTTTTTTCATCGGACCGTTATTCTCATGTGCGAGAACAACGAAGAAGGATCGTTCGGATTCGTGTTGAACAATTACATAGACCTTCCGATTAGCAAGATCATTGCGAATTTCCCCGATATGCCTGGAAGAGTGAGTTTGGGCGGACCCGTAAAGAACGACAGTCTCTTTTACATTCATTCGTTGGGAGAAGAGATTGAAGGAAGCACGCCCATTGTGGAAGGTGTTTGGTACGGTGGAGATTTCACGCGCATTCGCGAACGAATTGAAGAAGGAACTCTTCCGGAAAACGCCATTCGTTTTTTCGTTGGATACAGCGGTTGGTCTATTGGTCAACTTCAAGAAGAAATAACATCGAAGTCTTGGTTCGTGGTGAATGTTCCTTCCAAATTAATCATGAACTCGAAAGAGAACAACGTTTGGAAGGAAGTCATGGAGCGTCTCGGCCCCAAAGGAAAGCTACTCTCTAACTTTCCCGAGGATCCGAATTTGAATTAACCCCTCCCGAAGGGTCATCCGACTTCGTCGGTCATCCCGCAGGGTCATCATCGCTGCGCGATGTCATCACAACGTGTTGTGTCATCCGACTTCGTCGGTCATGCCTATGGGTAAACAGCGTGTATGGAATCATCATCGCCAACGCGAAATCCCACATGTGCATGAAAATGCCAATGTACAAGTGAATCGAAATACCTAAGATCACAGCAAACTTCCGAGTCTTTTTCCAGTTAATTATTAATGGAAAGGTGAATTGAAAAAGCATAATGATGTAGGCGAAAATCACCGAAATGAAATAGGGCATAACATGAGCAACACCACGAATCGTCTCATTGCTGAACCAATCGCTCACGAAAGTCTGATAGATCGCTTCCCCAGACAACCACTGCCAACTGGTGAGTTTGTACAATGCGGTGTAGAAATAAATGAGTCCAACTTGAATACCCGCCGCAAGTAGACTCAATCGCGATAAAAACGCCCAAAAAGGTTTAGCAGCTTTCGATGAATAAGGTATGCAGAAAAACATCAAAAGCATCATATAAACATATCCCGCATTCATGGCGTTAATTCCCGCATAGTATATCCACAAGGCGGAAAGCCAAGCCAGTCCTCGAAACAAAAACACCCAACGAAAATGAAAGATCGAGAAAAAGGAAACCACCAAATGAAAAATGAAAACCGGCTTGAACCAACTCAAATTGTACATCAACGCATAAACCAAATTGTTCAACCGAGAATCCCCCGCACCGTATCGGATACAAACGCTGTCTTCCCCCCAAATCAACCACACCGAATGCCAATTCCAAAAGGCGAAGAACACAAACCACGCATAAACTAAACTCACGAAAGTGCGCTCGTTCCAAGAGGACGAATAGGGGACAAATAACCCTTCAACATATTGTTCGACGCGCTTCTTCATTTGTCTATTTCAACCAATACTTTACTGAATTCAAACACATCGTTCTTCTGCTCGCCGTTCAACGGATGAAAATGAAATACCAAGCGAATCTGCATGGAATCGATGTAGGT
>JBEIFO010000334.1:0-2515 GCA_040382375.1 Crocinitomicaceae bacterium | reverse complement strand
GCACGTTATTGCAGAACCGGGTGAAGGTGGAAGCAGTTCACACAAATCAGGAAAGCAAGGGGGCGATGAGTATTTGGAAGTTCCAATAGGCACAATAGCTCGCGACGTTGAAACGGGAGAAGTACTTTGTGAAATAAATGAGGTAGGACAAGAATACATTATTGCAAAAGGTGGACGTGGTGGTTTAGGAAATCACAATTTCAAGACCGCTGTTAACCAAGCTCCCGACTACGCGCAACCTGGAGAAGAGGGCGTGGAAGAATGGAAAATTCTTGAATTGAAAGTTCTTGCCGACGTTGGATTGGTTGGTTTCCCGAATGCAGGAAAATCTACTTTGCTTTCTGTTGTATCTGCCGCTAAGCCAGAGATTGCTGATTATCCGTTTACAACGCTTGTTCCGAATTTAGGAATGGTTCGTTACCGCAACGATCGCAGTTTCGTTATGGCCGATATCCCTGGAATTATTGAAGGAGCTTCGGAAGGAAAAGGTCTTGGACACCGCTTCCTTCGTCACATTGAGCGCAACGCAACGTTGTTGTTCATGGTTCCATGCGATTCCGATGACATTAAAGCAGAGTACAAAATCTTGTTGAATGAATTGAAAAAATTCAATGCAGAATTGCTCGACAAACCGCGCATTTTGGCTATTACGAAATGTGACATGATAGACGATGTTATGGAGAAGCAAATGAAAAAGCTCTTACCTCGCGGCATAAAGCATGTATTCATTTCGGCTGTTGGTCAAAAGAATATTGATGAATTGAAAGACGTTATTTGGGACAGTATTAATTCGAAAACAAATTAATTGCTTTGAATTAGCTCGAAACGTTTTTGAAGTACCCTGAATTCTACTCTTCTATTTTTAGCGCGACCGTCTTCTGACTCGTTCGGTTTAACTGGTTTTGACGCGCCGAAGTATTTTACTTGAAGACGAGAGGAATCAATTCCTTTTTTAGTCAAATAATAAACTACGCTTGCTGCTCTTTTCTTTGATAAGGCGACATTATACTCGTCCTGCCCCTTGTTGTCTGTATGACCCTGAACTTCTAAATACATGGCTTTGTTTCGCTTGAGTAAATCATAAACCTCATCCAATTCTTTTTTTGCACTATCAATAAGCACACTTTTATCAAAGTCGAATAAGATATCGTCTAAACGAATTTCATCATACTGACTCAACTGCAAAGGGGGATCCACCACAAGAGATTGAAGAACCTCGTTCTCACATGAGCATTCCGACTTAGATTTCACAGGTTTTACAACAACATCATCAATGTATAAATAACTATAATCACCCATAAACTTACCCTTATCTGTTCTGCGCAAAACATTCGTTTCAGAATCCTGCTTAAAATTTCCTAGCGTAATAAATCTTTCACCGCCCCGAGCTTTGTAAATATTCCCCATTTTAACCCAGCCGTCTATTTGATCGAGTAAATACAATTTCGGATTTTCAACAGTTGCATCTAATACGATACACTCTTGCTCCATTTGTCTTGGTTCCTTCTCGCTTACCAATACTCCAAAACCATCTGAATAAAATGCACATATATCAGCAGATGACACCTTAGCTTCAATGCAAATCAACTCTCCGGCAATTAGCGGGCGCGAGAGCTCTGAACATAAATATTCTCTGTAATTCTTTTTTCCTGTAGTGAAGGTGACAAGACCAATATACGCCTCGCCATCGAATGCCGTTTCACTTCCAAAGACATTCTTAGGAACACCAGCGGCTTCGCTGCAAGCATTGAAGTAATCAGGAGTGCCTTTTCCCAATTGTCTCCAAGACACGACGTGGGTAAGTTGAACCTGGTTATAATCTAATGGACACGAGTGTTTCTTTTCAAAACTTCCATTCAATACTAAATTCTGACAGATAACATGTTCTGTTTTCAAAAACAGAAATAACACTGATAAAGTCAAAATAAAGAATTTTATTTTCATAGGAATGGAATTACAGATAAAACAAAGGGGGAGTGCATTTTATTGCAAGCTCCCCCATAATAATTCTTATTTTAATTATTTCACCTTGAACACAACTCTTCTATTCTGAGCATGCCCAGAAGGAGAATTAAATGTGTTCGCCGGTTGAGAATCATCTACAAAACTCACGTTAATTCTAGACGCGCTTATGCCATACCCTACCAATGCTTCTTTTACTGAAATTGCCCGCTTCTGAGCCATATTGGCAACTTCCTCATCTACTTTCGCCTCAGCCGTTTCATCTATATCAGAGTGGCCGATTAACTCAATATTCAAAGCCGGATTTGCTTTCAATAAAGCAGCGGTCTCCTCAATATTCGAATCAAACTGTCCTGGTATAAACTCAGACAATCCGGCAAAATAAACAACTGTTGCGTTAATAATATCAGCAGGTTTTGCTCCTGTTGCTCTTGCTACAGAACTGCTGTAAATAAATTGAGCTTGTGGCTTACTCTTCTTTGCACAGTCGCATTGACTTTTGGCTTCAACAGGAACAATATCCACGTTGTCTATGTAGTAATAAGCATCGTTC
>JBEIFO010000333.1:0-2547 GCA_040382375.1 Crocinitomicaceae bacterium | reverse complement strand
GTTTGAAATTGCGGCTTCAGGCGGACACAACCTTATTCTCATTGGTCCGCCAGGCGCGGGAAAGACGATGTTGGCGAAGCGACTTCCTTCCATACTTCCACCGTTGTCTTTGGACGAAGCGTTGGAGACAACGAAGATTCACAGTGTAGCAGGTCGATTGAAAAAACACGATGCGTTAATTGTGAATCGTCCGTTCAGAAGTCCACATCACACCATCTCTGACGTCGCGCTCGTGGGCGGAGGATCTTACCCTCAACCGGGTGAAATTTCGTTGGCGCACAACGGTGTTTTGTTTTTGGATGAATTGCCTGAATTCAAGCGCACAGTGCTGGAAGTTATGCGTCAGCCGTTGGAAGATCGCAACGTCACTATTTCGCGCAGTAAATTCAGTGTTGAGTATCCGGCGAGCTTCATGTTGGTAGCCTCCATGAACCCCTGTCCATGTGGTTATTTTAATCATCCGGAAAAGGAATGCACGTGTGGTTCAGGAGTAGTGCAACGTTATTTGAGCAAGGTGAGTGGCCCGTTGTTGGATCGCATTGATTTGCATGTTGAAGTGACACCGGTTCCGTTTGCTCGATTACATGAGCAGCGTGCGGGTGAGCGCAGTGTGGGTATTCGTGAGCGTGTTACTCGCGCAAGAGATTTACAGTCGGAGAGATTCAGTGAAAGCAAAACGAATTACAATGCACAAATGAACACGCAGGAGTTGAAGTCGCATTGCGCCTTAGACGAAGCTAGTTCCGAGTTGTTGAAGTTAGCGATGAATAAGCTTCAGCTTTCTGCGAGAGCGTATGAACGCATTCTCAAAGTCGCTCGTACGATAGCCGATTTGGGAGGCTCTTCGAGCATTCAAAGCGAACACATCTCCGAAGCCATTCAGTATAGAAGTTTAGATCGAGAGAATTGGGGTGGGTGAAAATCCCCTATTTTTATCCCATGAAAAGACTCGTACTCCTTTTTGTTTTTGCTTCGCAATTGTTTATTGCAAACGCGCAAGTTCACTTCGCAAAGAACTTTCAAAACGATCCGAAGATGCCGGAATGGGCGAAGCTCATGTATGACGATAGCACCGACCCAATGGTCGTAAAAGCCGCCTATGAGTCGTATTTCAGCGAACACACGTTTGAGAAAACTGTTCATACACAATACTACAAACGTTGGGTAAGCACCAACCAAGCACGGTTTTTTTCCAACCGAAATGAAACCATTAATTCAGAAGATCGCGGAAGTGGAATCTGGAACTATTGCGGTCCGAAAGTGCATTTCACTTCAGATGGAAACTTAACTCCGATTAGCGAACACGCGAACGTATACACGCACGATAGAAGCGCTGTTGACAACAACACACTTTATTGCGGAACAGAGTCAGGAGGTGTATACAAAAGCACTGATGCTGGAACCACTTGGGAGTTCGTTACAAAGAATTTAATTATCGGAGGAGTAAGCGCTGTACGTTGTCATCCGACCGATATAAACACTGTTCTTTTCAGTGGAAACAATGAAATTTACAAGTCTACAGATGGCGGTGTAACTTGGAACATTTCGGGCAGCGCAGTTTTTCAATCCTTAAACATAAACGTTTGGGAATTTCAATTTCACCCCCTTCAACCCAACATTGTATTTGCTGCAACAAATCTGGGGTTATACAGATCTACCGATACAGGCGATACTTGGACAGAAATTCTTCCCAATGAATGCATGACCGTTTCTTTCAAACCGAATGATTATTCGGTTGTGTATACGGTTCATTTCGAACCTACAATTGGAATTGCTAAATTCTACAAAAGCATAGACACTGGACTAACGTTCACGATGAGCGATAACGGTTGGTTTACAGAGAACGCTGGTTTTACAAATGTTGAATTGTCCGGTGGACATATGGCAGTAACCGAAGCTGATCCGAATAGAATTTATGTCGCCCTAGCCGGATACGGAACATACAATACCAATGTTGAATTGAACGGTTGGATTGGCTTGTACGTGAGTTACGACGGAGGCGATTCTTGGGTGAACAATCACGGAATCATTGGTACACCATACAATGTAGACACACATCCTAACCTCATGAACTTCTCTGCCGACAACGGCACCTACACGCAAATTCACTACAACACCACCTTGGTGGCTTCGCAGATTAATCCGGATAAAGTATTAATAGGAGGCTTGAATGTTTGGTTAACAGAAGATGCGGGAGCTACGTTCGATGGTGTTGCCGGATACATTGGCGGACTTCCAAATTACCATGTCGATCAACAAGAATTCAGAATTTACAAAGACAGTCCAACTACCGAAACCATCTGGTGCAGCAACGACGGTGGAATAAATGTTTCTTCTGATTTTATGCAAACTTTCGATGCGAAGAATTACGGCATTATGGCTGTGAATCTTTGGGGGTATGATCAAGGATGGAATGAAGACATTATGGTAGGCGGACGTTACCATAACGGGAATATGGGTTATTATGAAGCCTACGGTTCGGGCAATTTCTTAGCCCTTGGTGGTGGTGAAGCAGCGACGGGATATGTGAATTATTCAGATGAGAAC
>JBEIFO010000332.1:0-2551 GCA_040382375.1 Crocinitomicaceae bacterium | reverse complement strand
GAAGAAAAAGCGGAAGAACTTTTTGTTTTTTGGAAGGAACAATTTGGTGAAGATTTTTATGCTGAATTGAATAACCACGGCTTGGAAGAAGAACAAGTCGTTAACCGAACGCTTGTCCGGTTTTGCGAGAAGCACGACGTGAAATATTTCGCAGCCAACAACACTTATTACACGGAAAAAAGTGATGCGGAAGCGCAAGACGCTTTGATCTGCGTGAAAGAAGGAGAAAAGGTAAGTACTCCTTCCAAATACATTGGAAAGAAAGGAAGAGAGTTCCGATTTGGTTTTCCGAACAACGAGTTTTATTTGAAAGATGCTCAAGAAATGGCGCAAGCTTTCTCTGCTTATCCCGGAGCTCTTGAGACTACGATTGAAATTGCAGACAAATGCGATGGCTATAAACTCGATAGAGAAATCTTACTTCCGAAATTCGATATTGAAGAAACATTCATTTCAAATTCTCAAACTGAAATTATTGCCTCTCACGAACGATTGATTGGTCAACGCATTGAAAAATGGACGGCAGACGGATACGATGAAGAACGCATTGCGCAAGAAAAAGACAAGTTAAAAACCATTGCAGAACAGTCGGCTTATCTCGAGCACTTGGCCTTCAAAGGGGCGACATACCGTTACGGAGAATTCGACGAATCCATTCGCGAGCGTTTGAAATTCGAGCTTTCCGTTATTGAGAAAGCTGGATATCCAGGATACTTGCTTATTGTTGAAGACTTCTGCAACGAGGCACGGAAGATGGATGTTTCTGTGGGGCCCGGACGTGGTTCTGCGGCAGGATCGGCTGTTGCCTATTGCCTTCGCATTACAGATGTGGATCCGATTAAATACGATCTCCTCTTTGAGCGTTTCTTGAATCCGGATCGTGTGTCGATGCCCGATATGGACATCGACTTCGAGGACGAAGGACGAGAAAAAGTTATTGAGTATGTACGAAATAAATATTCGCGCAACGCAGTTGCGCAAATCATTACCTACGGTACCATGGCCGCGAAGTCGGCCGTAAAAGACGCTGCGCGTGTGTTCGACTTATCTATTGGCGAGTCGGAACAATTGACGAAATTAATTCCCGACCGCGCATCGCTTTCTGACATCTTCAACAAAGAAGAAAAGCAACTGAAAGACGATTTTTCTAGTGAAGAATTCGAGCGTATGCAGCGCATGCGCGCCATTGCTGCAAGCATTACTCCGGAAGGTAAAGTGTTGCGAATGGCGAAAATTTTAGAAGGGTCCATTCGCAACACGGGAACTCACGCCTGCGGCGTGATTATCACTCCTGCGGACATCACGAACTTCGTTCCGGTTGCAACCGTGAAAGACAGCGACATGTGGTGCACGCAGTTCGACAACTCCGTTGTAGAAAAAGCGGGGCTTTTGAAAATGGACTTCTTGGGTTTGAAGACGCTAAGCATCATTAAAAACGCAATCAAACTCATTAAGCTATCGCACAACATTGACATTGATATTGATAACATTCCCATAGACGACGAAAAGACCTACGAGCTTTTCCAACGCGGTGAAACAGTTGCCATTTTCCAATATGAAAGTGAAGGTATGCGTAAACACATGCGCGACCTGAAACCTACCGTTTTCGCCGACTTAATTGCCATGAACGCCTTGTACCGACCAGGTCCTATGGAGTACATTCCGCAGTTCATTCGTCGTAAACACGGTCTAGAAAAAATTGAATACGATCTTCCTGAAATGGAAGACAACTTGAAAGAGACCTACGGCATTACGGTTTACCAAGAGCAAGTGATGTTGCTTTCCCAACGCTTAGCGAATTTCACAAAAGGTCAGGCCGATGTCTTGCGAAAAGCAATGGGTAAAAAACTCATTGAAGAACTGAACAAGATGAAAAGTTTGTTTATGGAAGGCGCCATTGCAAACGGACATCCGGCAGATAAACTTGAAAAAATCTGGACCGACTGGGAGAAGTTTGCGAGTTACGCCTTCAACAAATCGCACTCGACGTGTTACGCATGGATTGCTTATCAAACGGCCTATTTGAAAGCACACTACCCGGCTGAATTTATGGCTGCTACCTTGAGTAACTCCATGAGCGATATCAAAGGCGTTACCTTCTTCATGGAAGAATGTAAGCGCATGCGCATTCCCGTTCTTTCTCCAGATGTGAACGAATCGCTTTCTCTTTTTTCAGTGAACAAAGCTGGAGCCATTCGCTTTGGATTGGCCGCTGTGAAAGCAGTTGGAGAGAATGCTGTAGAAAGCATGATTCGCGAACGCGAAAGCAAACCGTTTGAAACGGTATTTGATTTTTTAGAACGCGTAGACGACAAAGCAACCAACAAACGTGTTCTTGAAAGCTTAGCCATGTGCGGAGCTTTCGACCGATTCGGAATTACACGCTCTGCGTATTTCGGAACCGACAACAAAGGCGAAGGATTCATTGACACACTTGTGAAGTATGCGCGTGCAGCCCGCGACGGCAAGAATTCTTCTCAAGCGTCACTTTTCGGAGAAGACTCCGGCGTGCAAATTCAACCGCCCACCATCCCTAAGGTTGAACCTTGGG
>JBEIFO010000331.1:0-2578 GCA_040382375.1 Crocinitomicaceae bacterium | reverse complement strand
TTGCTCTCGAATGGACGTTCTTTCAGCTTTTTCAAAAGCGAATTAATTTCTTGAATTGAATTAATTCTCCAAAGTGCTTTCAAAGATTTTTCGTAAGGATAGGACATATTAAAATTTCTTGTTGGTGTGTTTCGCTGTTCTGAAAACAAAATCGACTCCGCTCATTGCTTTTGCCTGATTGAACCATTCGCTATAACTAGGTTCCTTCGGCACATTCAAATCTATTTGGTCGAGCCAATAGGCAGGCATTCCCGGATAAACATGATGAGCTTCGTGTAAATTGAAATTGAAAAGAAAATATTTCGAGAGGAAAGGCCACGTGTAAAAACTACGCGTATACTGAATTTGATCTTTGTATGAAATGGGCTTAACCTCTTCCCCATTCGAAATTGGAATTTCAATGTGGGTGTGTTGCGTGAGAATGATTAATTCCTTCCAAACTAAACTCAATAAAAAAGCAGGTAAGAAAAAATGCTTCACTTCCCTCCAGAAAAAATAAAATACCACACCGTAAAAAACTGCGTAAACTACCACTGAAAGAACAGCCAAGCGATACTGATAATCATTCAAGAAGCGACGCATCTTTCCCAAGTTCCAATAGTTGCTGAACATGTAGAACAAATAGAAAATCGGGATGAATAAAAACCAACTCACATTTGCGACAATACGCATAACGGGGTTCTTACTTGGCTCAACAGTTTTCTCGGTGGTTGGATCCTTATCGCGCCATCCCGTCCACCGATGATGCAAATTGTGCATGTGCTTCCATGAATGAAAAGGAATGAAAGAAAACAATCCGAATATATTTCCAAACAACGAATTCAATCGATCATTCACGAAAAAATTCTGATGTCCGCATTCATGCAAAAGCACAAATGTTTGTGTAAGAAAAAAAGACAAAACTAAAATCCCCAAACCGTAAATCAATCCTGAAAAAGAAAAGCACAACCACACGCCAATTCCTGAAAGTAGAGTTGGAGAAATAAAGAACACCAATGCCCTTAAGTTGTTTGCTTTGTAATCAGAGACTTTCATTTCAATCTGAATTAATTCTTCTTTGTGCAAACAACTGTCTGCATGGAAAGGTTAAGGATTCTGCTGAACAGTAAAACCGGAGTAAGTAAAAGCTGACCAAGAAAGTAGGGGAAAATAATTTTATCGAGATTCAATCCTTTCCCTAACAACTTGAAATACGCTCCTGTGAAAATATAGAAATAAGCAGGAAATGCGCCATAAGGCATATACTTCTCTACCACAAATCCATTTGCTTCAAGCAATTCAATAAGCTTCTTCTTTGAAAACAAAATAGTGTGCTGTGGCGCTTGAACTCCTGGCCATTTCTTGCCATATAATTTGAAAGTGAGTGAATCCAATCGAGGCACTTCAATGATTAGCTTACCATCCTCCTTCAAAACCTTCTTCGCCATTTCCAACGAACGAATGGGATCATAATCGTGCTCGAAGAAATGCCACATGGTTACAATGTCCTTTGAATTCTCTGGAATAGGCTGCTCATAAAACAAACCCTCGTAAAAATTAATTTTGTCGAAACCCGGATAGTTTAATCCATCTTTAAAATCGACTCCATGAATACTACAGCCGTGCTTTTTATTCATGTGAAGCAGGAACGTCCCAACAGCACAACCAACATCCAGCAATTCAGTCCCCTCATTTACCTGCGCATATTTGCTCACGAGTTTATCTTTTTCTCGATCGTGCTTATTCATGGTCCATTCAAAAAGCGGAGTTAAAATGCCCCAATTCTTTTTCTTTCTGTGAGCAATGTATTCAGAATCGTAAAACTCTTTTATTCCTTCAATATTCAATCTTGGGTTCTGGTAAACCAAATCACAAGCGGTGCATTTCACATATAAGAACAATCCTTCCTTTCCGGTTAGGTCATCTTCACCAATGAGAAATTCGCTGCAATCTTCAGAACCGCATGAATAACACTTCACACGTTCGAATTGAAAACGATCAGGATTCTTCAACTCCTGCATTCGTTGAATCGGATCAAATGACATAATTGTTCAAGATTAGTTTGAAAATTAAAATTAAGAATAACCAAACGATTGGGACTATTTCTTTTTTCAAGTGAACAACAATAAATGAAGCCGCAAGTATCGCCAATCCCGATATTAATGAAACAACGTTCACACTCGCAAGAAATAGCAAAGCAAGGCAAAAGACAATCATAAAATACAACATAACCGGAGGTTTATCTGTTGATTGATTGTCTAGCAAATCATAGACAACAAAAGCTAAAAACAAAGCCGTTGCACTGGTAATTTCGATGTATGTTATTTCTTGATTGAAACCGAAACTGAACGACATATAAAAAAACAGAAAAGGGTACTTAATCAGCGGAAGAACAAATGCCCAGAAGCTCCTGTGCACAAGAGCCTTATACAATACGTGATTCACAATTATAAAATACAACCACAAGGCTGCAATAGAAAAATCTGGACTATCATTCAAACAGAAGCCAACGCTCAAAGCCATGCTTAAAACGAGTGGAAGAATAAGTTTCGAGCGAGATTCAGATTGCGTATAAATTCGCTCGACATGTTCAACATCG
>JBEIFO010000330.1:0-2603 GCA_040382375.1 Crocinitomicaceae bacterium | reverse complement strand
TCCTGCGCTCAACTCAGATGTGTTCAACGGAATCAATCGGTCTTTCAAATCATCTACAGACGAGATGGTATCTATGTGCTCATTAATAAATCCGTATCCTTTCGGCAATCCGTCTTCAACCAAAACAAAAACAAATTCGCTGCTGTCTCTTCCGCGGTGCGTAAGTATAGCATGTTGTGGGTTGAAGGCCATTTTCATGGCCGCTACCATGCGTTCGTTGTGTTCTTCAAGACTCGTCAATTCCTCTTCGCTGAACATGCCAATGGCTTTCAACGAGAATCCGTGGTAACTGCAAAATTTCACCAACCATTTATTGGCTTGTGGTAAGGTTGGAAAAATGCGCAAAGGCGTTTTTTGTCCAGACAACTGCGCGGCCATTAAGCGCAAATAACCTTGTTGATCTTCGAATTGAAACAGTCCAACTTTCGGACGTTTCTTCTTTTGTGCCGCATTGTATTTAGGAGCGTGTGCGCGAATCTCTTGGTCTTCCAACAGAAACGCCACCAACTCGGAAGAAGTCTCTACGTAATCAATGTGATGGACTTCATTCGAAAATGAAATCTTCTTTTCCGTTTCTCCGTTTTGAAAATGCTCTTTAATGCGTTTGCGAATGTTCTTCGCTTTGCCAATGTATATAGGCGTTCCCTTGTTATCGCGCATGTAATAAACACCCGTAGCTTTGGGAAGCTTGTCTATTGTGTCTTCCGGAAGGTGATGAGGCAAGTACGCCTCAGCGCTTCCTCTGCCTAGCATGGCGTTCACGCCGTCTAACCCGATCTCTTCAATAACTTTATCGAACAACTCTGCGGTGGCCTTGGTGTCGCCCATGGCGCGGTGTGCGCTAGCGTTGGTAATGTTCAACTCGCGACACAAATTGTCTAGTCCGTAACGCGTCATGTTTGGAAAGGCTTTACGCGCCAAACGAATGGTGCACAAACGTTGGGGCGTCCAGGCATAACCAATGGCATTGAACTCTTGCTTAATGAAATTGAAATCGAAACTCACGTTGTGAGCCACGAATACCGCGTCTTTCAGCAGATCGTAGATTTCATCGGCAACGTCTTCAAAAACCGGAGCCCTCTTAAGCATAGCATCTGTAATACCCGTGAGTTGTACTACAAAAGGAGGAAGTCTTTTTTCAGGATTGATAAGGGTTTGGTACGCATCAACGACCTTTTGTCCGTCGTGAAGTAGAATAGCAATTTCTGTTATGCTACCTTGCTCAGCTCTTCCGCCGGTCGTTTCAATATCTGTAATGGCGTACAACATCTTTTCTCCGTGGGCTCGAATTTCGGCTTATTTTTGAAGACTATCACTCTTTGTTATGAAAAAAAGTTTCTTGTTCATATCTCTCTGCTACTTAACCGTAGTGTTTACCCAATGTATCGCACAGGATCGCGACGAGCGAAAAGGATTTCGTTTCGGACTGAACATGGGCATGTACTTCCCTTCGAAGGTTTCAGCGAACTATTACAACGGCAGCGGCTTCTACAACAACAACATAGATCCGAACGGCGTGCGCATGTACAGCATTGAAGAGCGATTGAACCTGACTCCGCAAGAGACACAATACATAACCTCTTACTTCAACGCAACCGGATTTCAATTTCCGCGCGATGCTTATCCAACGGCTATGCGCTATAACGGCGGATTCAACATTGGCTTTCAGACTGCCTATGACTTCAACAATAAATCTTCTCTTATTTTCGATTTGAATGTATGCAAGGTGAAGGCTTACGATAGATTCACCATGCAATTGAATGGCACTTCTGCTCAACAGAATGGACAGACCGACATTCGCATTTTCAATATTCAAGGAAATGAACAGCGCTTGCAACTCGGTTTGGGATACCGAACAGGTTGGGCGTTAAGTGGAAACGGATTGTACTTCATGCAGTTTGGAGGAAGTATGTTGGGAACGAAGGTGATTAACAACGTTGCTATGCTTGCAGATCGCAATTACGAATTAATTATTGGTGCCGCGAATCCAGCACAAATGATCAACTACCAACCTCAAACCGGCATTGGCTTCGGCTATTACGTGAGTACTGGATTCTTCCTTCCGCTAGGTGAGCATAAAAACGCCGAGCTTTCGCTTGCGTTTTCTAAAGACAAGATGATTTTAAATTTGAACGAGTTCAAGGGTTGGAACAAGATTCTAACCTTCTGTTTTTCTATTTAAGTTGAAACGAATCGGCGTCGTTTAGCGCAGGAAACTTATCTCGGAAGGCATTCAATTCTTCCAACGAAAGTTCTTGGGTTAATTCTCCTCTGTAATTCACAATAGCCGAATCACCGCTGTAGGCGTGTCCATTTCCGTCTTCACCAATTCTATTTACGCCAATGACGTAAGCTACGTTTTCAATCGCGCGAGCCTTCAACAAAGTCTTCCAGACTTCAGCGCGGACGCTTGGCCAATTGGCGACATATATTATCAGATCAAATTTCGGAATTCCGTTTATCACTTCATTTCGCGACCAAACTGGAAAGCGTAAGTCGTAGCAAATGTTCAGCAGAATATTCCATCCGCGCCATTCCACCAAGCATTGCTCCTGCCCTGCTTCGTAGTGTTTGTGTTCTCCGGCGAAGGAGAACAAATGACG
>JBEIFO010000329.1:0-2611 GCA_040382375.1 Crocinitomicaceae bacterium | reverse complement strand
GGCATTTCTGGGAATAGTTTCTTAATGTCTTCCGCCAAGGCGAATCCGCTTTTAACGGGCATCATTACATCGAGCAAACATATATCAATCACTTCCTTCCCCAATGCCAGCAAACCTTCTCTAGCTGATCTACAACGAATAACCTCATGACCTAAATCGGTCAATTGGTCTTGGATTACGAAACCCAAGTTTTCATCGTCTTCAACTAAAAGAATTTTACTCATTGTTTTTATTTGCCAGCGGAATCTTCAACGTAACTGTAGTCCCTTCCTTTTCAATACTTGATACGAATATAACGGAATTATGTGCATCCATCAATTGCTTTACCAAGTATAGTCCTAATCCAAATCCTTTGATATGATGGGTTTCGCCTAAAGGTACGCGAAAGAACCTGTGAAAGAGTTCCGCATGATAAATCTCCTCAATTCCAATTCCGTTATCATCGACTTGAACAATCAAATTTCCATCTACAGCATTCGCATCTATAATTATATAGGGATCTGAAATATTATACTTTAGTGCGTTGTCTATTAGGTTGGTAAGAATAAGCTCCAAAGACTTCTTGTCGAAAAATATCTCTGCGTCGCCGGCTAGCCAGTTTATTTCAGATGAACCGCCATAATTATTAAACTGCAATTTCATTCGTTCAACAATCGAAAATACTAAATCCTTTGGTACAAAAACTTCCTTATTCAGATGAACGCCTATGTTCGACATTCTTGCTACTTCAAGCACACGGTCTAATTCCTCACGCAGTTTTTCTCCTTCATTTCGAATAATGGAAATATACTGATCTCTTCGAAAGGGCTTGCTTTGAATATTCTCTTCTACCAAAACTTCTGCGGCCATTAGAATAGTTGATAACGGCGTTTTAATTTCATGCGTCACGTTGTTAACGAATTCTTGTTGCATGAGTGTCATTCTTCGTTCATTGTAGAATGTGCTCAGAATGACTAAAACAACGGCCGAATAAATGACGAGCTGAATAATAAAAAAGAACCAGAAGGCGCTAGACATAAGAACTTGCCTTAATGATTCGACATACGGAATTGTGGTATTCACATACTTCATCACGAACCAAGCTCCTGAAAACAAGTAGGCCAAGAAGAGCACCACGAAAGCAAGGGAAAGCAAGCTTATCACTTTTACTCTATGAAAGGTGTACATGGATTTATCCATACTTCTTTGGGTATAATTGCCCTTGACTTGGTTTAGGTTAGAAAGAGATTTGGTTACTTTCGTATCAAATTTACTACAATAATGAAAGCATACGTTTTTCCTGGACAAGGTTCTCAATTTCCCGGTATGGGCAAAGACCTTTATGAGAGTTCTTCAGTAGCAAAAGAGTTGATGGAATCTGCAAATTCCATTTTGGGTTTTCGCTTAACCGATGTTATGTTTAATGGAACAGAAGACGAGTTGAAGCAAACCAACATTACACAACCCGCTATTTTCTTACACAGCGTTGCTTTGGCTAAAGCTATGGGAGATTCCTTTCAACCTTCAATGGTCGCGGGACACAGCTTAGGAGAATTCAGTGCATTGGTGGCCAATGGAACTCTTGAGTTTGCAGATGCTTTGAAGTTGGTTTATGCCCGTGCAATGGCCATGCAAAAGGCTTGCGAAGCGAACCCTTCAACCATGGCGGCTATTTTAAATTTGGAAGACGAGGTGGTTGAAAAAGTTTGCGCAGAAACCGAGGGGGTTGTTGTTGCTGCGAATTACAATTGTCCAGGCCAATTGGTTATATCTGGAGAGAACGAAGCCATAGATAAAGCTTGTGAAGCTTTGTTGGCGGCAGGTGCGAAGCGTGCATTGAAACTTCCTGTTGGAGGTGCATTTCACAGCCCGCTAATGGAGCCCGCTCGTGTTGAATTGGAAGCTGCTATTGCTGCTACTCCGTTCCACACGCCTGTTTGTCCGGTTTATCAGAACGTAACAGCATCAGCGGTTTCAGACCCGGAAGAGATTAAAAAGAATTTGATTGTTCAGTTGACCGCACCTGTAAGATGGACGCAAACCATGAATGCCATGATAGCAGACGGATGCAGCGAAGTTATTGAAGTGGGACCTGGCAAGGTGTTGCAAGGTTTGTTCAGAAAAGTAAGTCGCGATCTGCCTTTGAGCAGCGGCGCTATTTCAGAATAGAAGAAATTATTTCTTCCAACCAAAATGTTCTTCGGCCATTTGTAGAATATCTCCACCAATAGCCAAACATGCGGTTGCCGCAGGAGAAGGGGCATTCAGCACATGAATGCTCCTTTTTGTATATTCTATTCTGAAGTCATCGCGCGTGTCTCCGTCTTCACGTAGCAACAATGCGCGCACACCAGCTCTTCCCGGTTCAATGTCTTCCATGGTTAATGACGGAAGTAAACGTTGAAGGGTTTTCAAGAATAATTTCTTACTGAAAGCTCTTCTGTATTCATCGATTCCAAATTTCATGTTGGAAAAGAATAGCTTCCAGGTGCCCATGTATGTGAGCGCATCCCACGTATCGCGGAAATTGAAATCGGTTTTTCCATATCCTTCACGTTTGAATGTGAAGACCGCGTTAGGTCCGCACTCTACAGAGCCGTCTACCATACGCGTAAAGTGTACGCCTAGAAAG
>JBEIFO010000328.1:0-2633 GCA_040382375.1 Crocinitomicaceae bacterium | reverse complement strand
GAAGAAAGTTAGATGCCACCTTTAACACGGATACAGTTCTAACTGATGATGCAATGGCTGTGAATTCAATTGTTTTAGGAGGTCTGCATCGAACGGAAAGCGAAATTGCCAAGAAGAACTTGTTGACTGAAATTGTATCAGGAGGAAATATTCAAGTTCAAAAAGGAATGTGGAAACTCGGAACTGTCGCGGTACAGCGAAGTTTGAGCGATTCTATAGCAGTACGAACAGATTGGTATGCGAGCGGGAAATTCACTGGGAAGTCACAGAGCGCTGTTGGAATCTATGCGGAAGGTGTGTGGCAAAATGTTTCGCTGTTTGGAGAAGTTTCTCGCAGCTCGAACAATGCATGGGCATACGTCTCAGGTCTAACGGCAGCGTTGCATTCGCGCGTTTCCGCAACGGTTCTATTACGGAATTTCAATCAAGATTTTCAATCGGTTTACTCGAATGTAATTGCGGAAGGAAACAGTGTTTTTCCTTCGAATGAGAGAGGAGTGTATGCAAGTGTTCAAGCGCAATTGTCGAAGAAAATAAGTGGGAATGCATACACAGATGGTGTTCAATTTCCATGGTTGCGTTATCAAGTCACAGGGCCTTCGAGCTTTAGTGATAATCTCATTCAATTCAATTACAAACCCGACAAGAAGCACGAGTTCTATGCACGCATGCGCATTCGAAGAACTTCGATTGATAGAAGTGTTTTGAATCGGATCGACTTTCCTGTCGATCGTCTGTCACAACAAATTCGATTGAATTTTATTTTCAGTCCGATTGAAAGTTTGAAGTTACACAGTCGAATAGAAGTTGTGAGAACCAACGAGGAAGGACTTCCAAATGAATCTGGATATCTGGTTTTTCAAGATGTCATTTGGAAGAAGATGAATGTTCCAATTAGCATAACGATTCGTTACGCATTGTTTCAATCAGATACATGGAATGCGCGATTGTATGCTTATGAGAACGACGTGCTCTACAGCTACAGCATTCCTGCATACTATGGAAAGGGAGCAAGAATCTATGGCATCTTCAAATTCGATGTTCGAAGGAACATAGATGTTTGGTTTAGAATTGCACAATGGACTTACACCGATCGAGATTTCATCTCTTCGGGAAATTCAATGATTAGTGGATTTCGAAAAACAGATTGCACACTGCAAATGCGCATGCAGTTTTAAATTCGTTTTAGAATTTCGTTTTCAATTTCTTCACTGTCCCAAACGGCTTCAATGTCTGGTCTGTTCATGACTTCCTTCATGATTTCATTCTGACGAATTCCGCTGCTTAACGCCTCGTGATATGGAATGTGACTGAAGGTAACCTGCGAATAAAGTGGGATCCATTTTTCGGGATGTTTGCTCGCGAATCTTCCTTCAATTTTTTTCTGAAGAAGGAAATCTTTGTCAGCTGTTAAATCGCGCATCTCAATGTAATTGCGAAGGGCTAATTCCAAAATAGCATCGCCGTTTGGCTTGCGCATTTTTCCGTATTCTTTCAATAGTTCTGGATGGTCTTCACCCAGTTCAGTCATGAGGCGATCAAGTTCACTGCAGTCTTCAAACCCGCTATTCATGCCTTGTCCGTAAAACGGAACAATCGCATGTGCTGAATCTCCCATAAGCGCCACTTGGTTTTTGTAGTTCCAAGGATTGCATTTGGTCATGACTAAACTTGCGGTAGGATTCGTATTGAAATCGAGCAACAATTCCGGCATCATGGCTTTCGCATCTGGGAAATATTTCTCGAAGAAATCGAGAACGTCTTGATCTGTTTTTAATTTGTCGAAAGAGACTTCTCCTTCAAAAGGAAAGAAGAGTGTGCATGTGAAACTTCCGTCAATGTTTGGAAGTGCAATCATCATGAACTCTCCGCGTGGCCAAATGTGCAAACAGTCGATGCGCATTTTATGCGTGCCGTCTTCGTTGGCTGGAATCTCTAATTCCTTGTAGCCGTGGTCTAAATAGGCTTGCGAATATTCGTTGCGATCGAGTTTCGTCATTCGTGCACGAACGGCGCTGAACGCACCGTCTGTTCCGAATATCTGATCGAATTGTTGGCGAACATGTTCGCCATTTTTTCCTTCGAAAACAATGGTGTTGGTGTCGAGTTCAACATCTACACATTTGTGTTCGAAGTTGAGTGAAACGTTTTCGAATTCAGCTGCGCAACGCACCAGTGTTTGATTTAAAATTCCTCTTGAAACACTGTAAATGGCTTGACCTTCTTTTCCGTATGGTTGGTAGGTGAGTTCGCCTGTTACTGCGTGCATTAATCTTCCTCTCATGGGAAGCGCAACCTCTTCAATTTCTTTGCGAATGCCAGCGCCTTCAAGGCCTTTCCAACCGCGATCGCTTAACGCGAGGTTAATGCTTTTTCCTTGAACAACTTTCACGTTGCGAATGTCTGAGCGACGATCGAAAACCGACACCGTGTATCCTCGTTTCGCAAGGTATACCGCCCATAAACTTCCAACTAATCCTGCCCCAACAACGGCAACGTTTTTTTTGCTCATATTAGATAGCGTTTAATGCATTTGTTAAATCTTCAATCAAGTCTTCTGCGTCTTCAATTCCAACGCTTAATCTCAACAACGAATCAGTAATTCCACTTCTTTCTCTTTCCGCTTTTGGTAT
>JBEIFO010000327.1:0-2648 GCA_040382375.1 Crocinitomicaceae bacterium | reverse complement strand
TTGCTTCGTAGATTTGAACATGCTTCGTTCAGCACTAATTTTTAGTTTAGTCATTCTTGCGAATTCAATCTTCGCCCAACCCAATCTTCCAACTGTAACATTGGCGCCGGTGTATTCCGTGCAGTTGCCAGCTGAACTGCTTGAAACCTCCGGTATCACTCGTTTTCAGCAAGGGATTGTTACACACAACGACAATTCAGATGAGAATTTATATGTGATCGATACCTTGAATGGAGCCATTCTTCAAACATTTTCATTGAACGGAACTTCCAATTTCGATTGGGAAGAAATTACGCAAGACAGTTTGTATTTGTATGTCGGAGATTTTGGAAACAATGCCGGAAACAGAACAGACCTGCATATTCTTCGAATTGAAAAATCATCTCTTCTTGAAGGCACGCCTGCAATAGATACCATTGCCTTTGCTTACGAAGATCAAACAGACTTCACTCCTTCCAACCAAAACACAGCTTTCGATTGCGAGGCGTTTATTGCGGGAACAGACAGCTTGTTTCTTTTCACGAAGAATTGGAACGACCTATCAACCGTGTGTTACAGCGTGCCGAAAGTTCCAGGCAATTATATCGCGCAACCAAAGGATTCTTCTGCGGTAAACGGACTTATAACAGGAGCAACATATCTTCCAAATAAAAGACTCGTTATCCTTTCCGGATATTCTTCTTTGCTGCAGCCGTTTATGTATCTCCTGTTCGATTTTGAAGGAACCGATTTCTTCTCTTCCTTCCAACAAAAAGTAAATCCTTCTCTGAATTTTCACCAAATAGAAGGAGTATCAACCACCAATGGAATAGACGTATATCTCACCAACGAATACTTCAGTCAAAGCTTTATTACAACTCAGCAGAAGTTGCACAAATTCGATTTGACGCCTGTTCTCGGAGAATACCTTTCGGGAAACAACATTGATTCTGAGTCTTCGGAAATTCGCATCTATCCCAATCCGGCAAAAGACACCGTTCACATTCAATCTCCGAACAAGTCCTTGTGTTTGGAAATGAGGAATAGCGAGGGAAAGCTGGTTTTGAAGACTCGGATACGAAGCCATTCTGACCTCGATGTTTCCGACTTGCCGAATGGCAGGTATTTCATTTCCATAAAGGATTATCCACGGGTTTTTTCGCTGATAATCAGCAAATAGGTGTCCGTGAACCGTCACCTGTTAGTAAGTCAATTCGACTTAACGCGGGCTTCATATTCACCTTTGTAACTTCCTTTTACCAAAACAACACTCTTATGGAATCGAACGAATACCTATTTTTAAAAGCACGCATCAAGGCGGTAAACCCTACCTGGTCTGAAGCAGATGTAGAAAATGAAGTGAAGCGCCAAGTAAGCGGCGCGGGCCAACTGGAAGACGCTGACGATGGCTGTCTTTACTGCGGATCTTAAGCTTCTTTATTCAGAAAAGATTGAGCAAGGGCCATGTGCCCTTGTTTTTTTTGCCCGTCCATTTTGTTTAGCAAAGCCACCATCATACTCAAGCGATAATTCCGCGCAAGAAAAGGGGTATTTCGTTCAATGAAATTCCAAAAGAGCGCGTCCCAAATTTTCTCCCACGGCTCGCCCTTTTTGTAGTTGCTCATTTTATAAATATAATTTGAACCACTCATGTATGGCTTCGTGCTCATGAGTCCGCCGTCTGCAAACTGCGACATACCGTATACATTCGGAACCATAACCCAGTCGTACGCATCTATGTAGAAGGTCATGAACCATTCGTACACTTCATGCGGATGAACTTCGCTCAGCAACATGAAATTTCCTAAGATCATCAAGCGTTCAATGTGATGTGAATAGGCATTTTTGAGAAGTCCTTCCAAGCAGTCGTCAATCGGACGAATACCGGTACTCGCATCCCAAAATCCCTTCGGTAATTTCCGGTCGTGTTGAAAGAAATTCGAAGTACGTTCTTGCACGCCCTTCAACACATACACCGCACGAATAAACTCGCGCCAACCCAAAACTTGACGCACGAATCCTTCCACATTATTCATTCCGGCATTTGAATCCAACGCCGCTTGAACGCACTCTTGCGGAGAGAGCAAACCAATGTTCAAGTATGGAGAAATGATGGAATGAAAGAGCCACGCTTCTTGCGGCACTATCGCATCTTGGTAGGTGCCGTATTCATTTATTTTATTTTGAATGAAATAATGCAAAGCCGCTTTCGCTTCGTCTCTTGTAACGGCGTAAATGAAGTTTTCGGAAGTACCCACATGCGTCGCGAAGTGCCCTTCTACGTAGGTTGTCGCTTCAACCACAAATTCATTTCGAGTTGAAGAATACGGCGCTGGAAACTGCATGCCCTTCGGGGCTTTCGCGCGGTTATCGGTATCAAAAGTCCACTTGCCTCCAACGGGTTCTTCGTTCGCTTCCAACAGAATTTTTCGCTTCTTTCTTTCGTGAATGTAAAAATCATTCAAGAAGAATTTTTTCTTGTTGAAGTACGCCTTCAACTCTTCTTCTGTATTGTAAAAATTCGGCGAATCGAATCGCTTCGTCGCAAGACTTAATCGTTGCGCCCACTTGTTTATTTTTTTTTCTAGGTTGAAATCAACCGTGTCAATCCACAACAATTCCTTCGCCCCCAAGGACTTCAATTCATTTTCAATTTGAAGGGAAGAAGC
>JBEIFO010000326.1:0-2658 GCA_040382375.1 Crocinitomicaceae bacterium | reverse complement strand
TGCTTTAACTGGAAAATTCAAAACCGTTTCTGCTCTGAAAGCCGCGCAGTTCGGAACAAGCGGACAGTCAGTACATTTCGGATTCTTAGGCGTGCAGACTGTTGCGCCGAGTTCCATTGTGGCCTGATTGAAGTCGGCCGGTGCATGCGCTGGAATCCATTCATTCAACAACAACTGAAACGTCTTCCGCGTAGTTCCTTTATCAATGGGCAGATCAGACGCTAGAAAGCGCGTAATCACTCGGAAAACGTTTCCATCTAGAACGGCTACGCATTCATTAAAAGCGAAGGAAGCAATTGCCGCAGCGGTATAAGGACCAATGCCTTTCAATTCAAGAAGTGAAGTATAGGTTGAAGGGAAATTTCCCAATTCTTGAATCTTTTTTGCAGTCGCGTGCAAATTTCTTCCGCGACTGTAATACCCCAATCCTTGCCACAATGAAAGCACCTCATCAATGGGTGCGTTTGCAAGGTCGTTCGCGGTAGGGTAATGCCCAAGAAGCTTGTGGTAGTAGGCCATTCCTTGATCTACTCGTGTTTGCTGAAGGATGACTTCCGAGAGCCAAATGGCATACGGATCGCTTGTGTTTCGCCAAGGCAAATCGCGTTTCTCTTTGTAATACCACTCCAATAAGGCGGTTGTGTCGCGCGAATTCATAAGGCAATCGTTTGATTTTAAGATTTTAGACGTATATTTGCAGCCCCAAAATTGAGAAAAGAAAATCAAACAAAACGGAATAAGATGACGAAAGCGGATATTGTAACAGAAATTTCGAATAAAACGGGAATTGACAGAAATGATGTGTTGGCGATAGTAGAAGGATTCATGGGAACTGTGAAGAAATCTATGGAAGCAGGAGAGAATGTATATTTAAGAGGATTTGGAAGCTTCATCGTTAAGAAGAGAGCTGCGAAATTGGGAAGAAACATCTTGGCTAAAACCACGGTAACCATTCCTGCTCATTACATTCCAGCTTTCAAACCAGCAAAGGAGTTTGTTGATGCTGTGAAAGAAAAAGTGAAGGTTGCCGAGAATGCGTAAATCGTATCTCATAGCCATTGTTGTTAGTGTTGCCCTCGGGCTCATCGTTCTTTTTTTATTATTCCCCACTCAACCAAAGTCTGCGTTAGACAAGGCAAACAGCCCTATAGCAGACAGCGTGAAGATTCAACAAGCGATAGAGCTCGTTAACGGACCTCAACCCATGCAGGGCATACAAATGCTTCTGTCAATGGTGGAAGAAAATCCGAAAAACGTTGAAGCACATTTCGTACTTGGTGAATTTGCTATTCGCTCGGGCCAGATGGAAAAAGCGGTTGCAAGATTCAATACTATTATTGAACTTCAACCACAAAATACATTAGCCTATATTTACAAAGGCGAAGCATTGATGCAAATGGACAGCTTGCAAGCAGCACTAGCTACTTTTAAGGGAGCCATTGCAACAGATTCTACATCGGGCATAGCCTTGGTGTATGCGGGGAAAATGAATGAGCAGTTGGGTAACTTCAGCGAGGCGAAAACCTTGTACAGCCAGATTCTTCGTCACAACGAAGATCCTATTGTAAGAGACAGTGTGAATGCATTTATTAAGAAAATAGATATTAAATTAAATAATAAGTAATATGCCTTGCGGTAAAAAAAGAAAGCGCCATAAAATGGCTACGCACAAAAGAAAGAAGCGTCTAAGAAAGAATCGTCACAAGAAAAAAGTTCGTTAGAACTTTGCTTGAACCATCTGTATTGACGGAAGGCGCTAACCTGCGCCTTTCCTGTCGTGCATTAATCTTAGAATAATTTGAACGCTGAACTTGTCATTAACGCTTCCTCCAAGGGAGTGGAAATTGCCTTGCTTCACGACAAGCTCTTAGTTGAGTTACATCGTGAGGTTACTAATACACAGTTTGCTGTGGGCGACGTATACCTTGGAAGAGTGCGGAAAATGGTTCCCCACTTGAACGCTGCCTTTGTAGATGTTGGCTACGAGAAGGATGCATTTTTGCATTTTCTCGACCTTGGTCCACACTATCCTACAATGAACAGATACGTGCGCCCCATTCTCGGCGGCGAGCGTGCTTCAGGTGAATTATCTGGTCTTCAAAAAGAACCCGAGTTGAAGAAAGATGGTGTTATTAAAGACGCCATCGGTCAGGGGAATATGATACTGGTTCAGATTGCGAAGGAACCCATTTCAGCAAAAGGCCCTCGCCTTACTGCTGAAATTACACTTGCCGGAAGGTATTTGGTATTGGTTCCGTTTTCGAACAAAGTTTCTCTTTCAAGCAGAATAACCAACGAAGATGAGCGTGACCGTTTGAAAAAACTCATGCAAAAAATTCGCCCACAAAACATGGGTGTTATTGTGCGAACTCAAGCGGTAGACACGAGTGTTGAAGAGCTTGACCAGGATCTGACAGATCTTGTTTTACGTTGGGAAGAGTTGGTGAAAAACCTTCCGAATGCGCTTCCTCCGAAACGTATCCTTAGCGAAATAAAGAAGACCTCTTCGGTCCTTCGCGATTTGTTGAACGACTCCTTCACTGCGATTCACGTGAACGATGAGAAATTGGGTGCAGAGGTTCGTACCTACATGCACAGCATTGCTCCTGATCAGGAAGGCATTGTAAAGGTTCACAAGACCACAGATTTATTCGACAC
>JBEIFO010000325.1:0-2663 GCA_040382375.1 Crocinitomicaceae bacterium | reverse complement strand
GCATCCGGAGCAATCGTTAACACACTTCCGAAATCGAATATGGAAGTAAATGCGGGTCCATTGGCATTAGAAATTTCATAATCAAACGCCGCATTAGCAACGCTTCCCGAAACAGTTCCAAATACAGCCGATGTGTCTGTCCCCAAAGCGAATTGAACTCCCGTATAATCGCCATTCGGAATGTCTGCAATGTCTATCATAGCACTGCCCGGAATGGCGAGATTAATCTCGTGAGTCACCACCGACTCGTAGTAACTGCCATCTGTTTTAATCAAGCGGATGTGCGAGATGTAATAGTTCCCTGAACTGAAAACGACCGTATCGCCATTCGCATCGACATACGGAGTGTTCACTTGAAAGGCACTCGCGCCAAACGTGTGTTCCATTTCGAATTCAAGCGCACCTACCGTTCCAGTATGTGTATGATCGTCATGGTTGTCGTGATCTTTATGGCAAGATGAAAATGTAAAAAGACTAAGTGCAGCAAATGCCGCATAAAAAATATGTTTCATAAAAAATGTAATTGATTTGAATTAAAATAATTGGAAATAGTAGCGCAAATGCGCTGTTCATGTCAAATCAAATCAACAAGGCGGATGCTCAATTTCCAAGAAAGGATCTTGAACATGTCCTTCGTTATGAAAGGCAAAAGAGGGATTTTCTTCCACCAAAACAGAGAATTGAAAACCGATTGATTTCGGACAGTCGAACGCACCAACTTGAAACTGTTGAACAAAATCAAGTGCTTCTTTCGATGCATCTTTTTCCTTCGATGCCGATTTCAACTGGTTCTTCAAAGCACATTTTCCATTACAGTCCATATTCGGATTGTTCTTGTTCGCACAAAGAACTTCTTTGTAATAAGAAAAGTTAATCATGTAATTCAACGAATAGCCCGATTTTACAAGCGTTGGGGCAAGTAAAAGAAGAAAAAGGGCGAGAGCTAAAATTCGTTGCAAAGTATTGTTCTAAAGTGGGCGCAAGTTACTATACATCGCACTAACTTTGCCGCCGCAATGACGAAATTTTTCTCTTTCATTTCCATATTTACGCTGTTCACTTTGATCATTGATTTTTATTCTTATCAGGGAATAAAGCAATTGACAGAGAAGTATCCAGACTTCTGGAGAAAGCTTTGGCGTAGGCTCTTTTGGTTGCCTTCCATCATGGCCATACTGCTAATTGTTATTGTTTTCATTGGTTCAGAGAAAGAAGTGAAGGGAAGCAATTTTAAGTTTTTCTACTTTGTAACTGGATTCATCTTTATTGCGTTGGTGCCGAAAGTGGTTTTCTTGGTGTTTCATCTCATGAACGATTTAGTTCGAATAGGAAAGTGGATCGTTCGCAAATTAAAAGGGCTTTTGTCCAAGAACGAAGACACCAACTTTGAAGAACAAGAGTCAGATAAAATGACTCGCTTTCAGTTTTTCAATCAAGTAGGATTAGGAGCTGCAGCTGTTACCATGGGCGCCACGTTTTACGGCATTTTCAGAGGGAAGTACGATTTTCGAGTGTGTGAAGAATCTATTTCATTCGCCAACTTACCGAAGTCGTTCAACGGTTTGCGCATTGTTCAAATCAGTGATGCCCACTTAGGAAGTTTTTTAGATAACAGTTTCGAAGAAGTCGATGCAGCTTTGAAGCGAATCAACGATTTAAATCCAGATGTCATCTTCTTCACTGGAGATTTGGTGAACAATCTGGCTGATGAAGCAGAACCGTGGGTGAATTATTTCCAACAACTGCACGCACCGCTCGGTAAATTTTCCATTCTAGGAAATCACGATTATGCCGAATACGTTTACGATCCGAATGACCCAGCTAATGCGCAGATTTTAGCAGATAACATGAAGCAGCTCGAAACGGTGCATGAGCGCATGGGCTTTCGCTTACTGAAAAATGAAACCGTTGAGTTAGAAAAGCAAGGAGAGCGCATTTCGTTAATAGGAATTGAGAACTGGGGAAAGGGACGTTTTTCAAAGCACGGAAAGCTCGACGTGGCTATGGCGAACATGCCTCAAAACAGCTTTAACATGTTGCTTTCTCACGACCCGAGTCATTGGGAAGCACAAGTACTCGGGCAGCAAAACATTGACGTAACATTTTCCGGACATACGCACGGCGCGCAATTCGGCATTGAAGCCCCAATGCTTCACATCAAAGCGAGTCCTTCACCTTGGTTTGGATACAAACGTTGGGGAGGCCTGTATCAAGAGGGAAATCAATACTTGTACGTAAACAGAGGCTTCGGATTTTTAGGTTTTCCAGGTCGCGTTGGCATGCCTCCCGAAATTACGCTCGTTACAATTTTTTCTGCGTAATTGAGTTTTTAGAATGCGGTGTTCATAACCTATGATATACATTAGGTTAATTTTGGAAACCTTTTTTATTTATATTTGGTAAGTCTATTAGGAATTATGTCAAACCAAGAAGTAAAACAACTGCAGCACATTCATGCCGACTACCACAAAGTAGTAGGAGATGTGTTATTAGAGGCAAGTGCTGAGTTACTTGTGTTTGCTCATTTTGGCGACTTTACTCCGAATAGAAACGAGCATATTCTTGAAGCCATTTCTTGCACCGACATCAATAAAAAAGACCTTCGTCAAACAACCAAGCGTGTGGTGACTGTTTTGGTTGAAATGTTACAGAACATTTCTATT
>JBEIFO010000324.1:0-2666 GCA_040382375.1 Crocinitomicaceae bacterium | reverse complement strand
TGCATAGGCGTCCCAATCTGTGATTGGATTTTTCGCAACACCACTTTCAATAGCGGCCTTTGCTACGGCTGTTGAGACAGCCACCAATAATCGTGGATCATTGGGCTTAGGTATTATATAATCTTTTCCGAAGGAAAGACTCGTTATGTGATACGCTTCCATAACTTCTTCCGGCACTGTTGCCTTTGCTAATTCTGCCAAAGCCTTAACAGCAGCCAATTTCATGGCATCGTTAATTTTCGTTGCACGAACATCCAAGGCACCTCTGAATATAAATGGAAACCCGAGTACGTTATTTACTTGGTTCGGGTGGTCACTTCTTCCCGTTGCCATAATTACATCTGGACGAGCCGCCATGGCTTCTTCGTATGGAATTTCAGGATCTGGATTTGCCAGAGCAAATACAACTGGATTAGTTGCCATGGAACAAACCATTTCTGCTGTCACAATATTTCCTTGAGATAAACCCAAGAACACATCGGCATTTACCAATGCTTCAGCCAATGACTTTTCATTCGAGTCAACAGCGAACCGTTTCTTTCTGTGATCAATATCTTCTCGTGAGGTGTTAATGAGTCCCTTCGAATCGAACATGCGAATATTCACGGGGTTCAAACCTAAGCCAATCATGGTGTTCAGACAACTCAACGCAGCGGCACCTGCTCCACTCACGACTATTTTTATTTCGCTTAAATTCTTTCCTGCAATTTCCAATGCATTTAAAAGAGCAGCGCTTGAAATAATTGCAGTCCCGTGCTGGTCGTCATGCATAATTGGAATATCCAGGGCTTCCTTCAATCTTTCTTCGATTTCGAACGCTTCGGGTGCCTTTATATCTTCCAAATTAATACCACCAAAAGTTGGACTAATATTGATAACAGTCCTGACAAAATCTTCTACTTCCGTAGCCTTCATTTCGATGTCTATGGAATCGATGTCGGCAAATATTTTGAAGAGCATTCCTTTTCCTTCCATAACAGGCTTACTTGCTTCTGGACCTAAATTACCGAGGCCAAGAATGGCTGTTCCATTTGATATAACCGCAACTAGATTACCCTTTCCTGTGTATTTGTATACATCGTCAATATTCTCTGCTATTGCTTTAACCGGTTCAGCAACTCCAGGTGAGTAGGCCATTGCCAAATCTCGTTGCGTGCTGTAAGGTTTTGTAGGAACAATTTCTAACTTTCCCTTTCTCCCTAACTCGTGGTAATCGAGTGCCTCTTTCCTCTTTATTTGCTTCATGTTCTTTACTTTGGGTTTGCAAAAATAAAACAACCTCGAAATTCGAGGTTGTCCTTGCTTAAAATCTTTATCTAATTATTCAACAACCACTCGAACGGTTTCTTGTCCTTTCGAAGTCATGAGTGTAAATTGGTATACTCCAGAAGCAAAATCTTCAGCATTCATTAAGATGCTGCCTGAATTCCCTTTTACTGTAGTTTTTTTAACCAATTTTCCTTGAAGATTAGTGATTACCAATTGGCCTTCTGTTTCTCCAGTAGGCAATTTATAATTCATGAAACTCAATCCCTTCAATGGATTACTTCCCACCAATTCTAGTTTTGAATTTTCAGTCTCTTCAACTCCGATTGGACAGGTGGACTCGTAGCAAAAGCTAACGGTCTGACAAGCTTGGTCAGTAGGATCCGCTGTATTGAAAAAGCAATAGGTAATTAGCGTTTCGCCTGGGTTTCCTAAAGGCTTGTAGTGAGCATAAAATGTATGATTGGTGTCACTTGCTAATATAGTCTGCGCTAAAAGGGAAACGTTTGTTGTTTCACCATAGCACACCCCCCAACAGAAATAATTCGAAGTACCTGCAACTTCAGAAATTATGCTTCGGCTGCATTTTACAGAAATCTGAACATCGGAGATGTTTGTAACGGGCCATTCGGCAACCATTTCACCCGCCCCTGTAAGCGTAGCAGCAGTTGCATTAACCTGAACAACAGGATTTACTAATTCAATACTTTGCGCCGACATACCTAGGAAAGAGAGCGCGAATCCAAAAAAGAGAATATTTTTTTTCATTTTCCAAAGATATAAAAAGTATTTGGGCGAAATATTTCTTTATATTCGTTGCCCTAAAGTAAACCTATTAATAATTTAATCACATGAAAAAAGCTCTACTATTGATGGTTGTTGCGGTAATGTCGTCAACAATGTCTTTCGCTCAGTTGCCTGCTGGATCATTTGGTCAAGATTTCACAATCACAGACCAATTTGGTGTTTCGCACAACTTGTACAACTACTTAGATCAAGGATATACTGTGTATGTCGATGTATCTGCAACATGGTGCGGTCCATGTTGGAACTTCCACCTTTCTGGTGCATTGGATGACTTGTACATCAACCACGGTCCTGCTGGTGCTCCTGGAGTATCTGCTGCTACTACTGATGACGTTATGGTAATCTGGATTGACGGTGACGGTGCTACTACTAATGCTGACTTGGCTGGTACTGGCTCTAACACGCAAGGTAACTGGTTAAACCCAACTGGAACTCCAATTGAATACCCTGTTGCTAACCCTGCTACTGCTGCAGCAAACACAATCAATGACGATTATGCTATTGCTTACTACCCAACGGTATACCGCATTTGCCCTAACCGTATTGTAACTGAAGTTGGTCAATTAGATGGTGCTGGTTTATACGCTACTCTT
>JBEIFO010000323.1:0-2676 GCA_040382375.1 Crocinitomicaceae bacterium | reverse complement strand
TGACCGAAACTCTTGAAATGAATACCGAAAAATAAGACTGGGTCTATTATTCAAAAAAGAATTAGAACTTGTAGTCAACCTTAAATCGAAACGCCATGGCCAATGTAGCATCAGACGCACTCTTCTTATTGATCAAGAGTTTGAGCAAATCAGAGAAACGCTATTTCCGTCTACAGCCCATGGCTGAAGATGGTCAGCATCGTATTCTTTTCGACGCTATGGAAAAACTTTCCAGTTACGACGAAGAAAAATTGTTGAAGCTTTTGAAAGGTTCACCTATAACCGACGCCATATCCATTGCTAAAAACAGACTTTATCACACCATTTTAAAATCATTAGCCAGTTTTCACCACAAGGCCACAGCTCGCGCTGAAGTGATGCGCCTGCTTCAAAGTATCGAAGTACTTTATATGCGTGAGCTTTTCGAACAAGCAGACAAGCTTGTGCATTCCGCATTGAAAATTGCTCGGAAAAACGAACTCTCTGCCCTTCAAATTGAATTGAACGAATGGAAAGAACGCATACTTGAATGCATGAACACCCCCGCAGCAGAGCGATACGAAATGCTGAACGCTAACTATTCAGAAATGAAAGCGGTTCTTTCTTCCATCCAAAATGAAAAAGAAATTGCCTTTATGAAGTGGTCGTGGTTTGCGGGTTATTACACCAATGGTCAGCCCAGACAAAACGAAGAACATGCGAACAACGAGCAACTTCTTTCTGAAATAGAGGCACTCACCCCAATTTCACGGGAAGCTCAAATAAAATCGCTGCAACTGAAAGGAGCCATTTTATTGAGTTTAGGCAAACCCTCTGAAAGTTTGCAGAGCCTTGGTTCGCTTCTTCAATTATTGGAACATTGCGAACTCAACGGCAACGAGAACAAGAGTATTCAACGAAATGCCTTGGCCAATGCCGCGGTTATTTCAGCGCAGCTTAAAAACTCGAAAGATGCAAAGACTTATCTCGATCAACTTGAATCTTGTTTTGAAGAAAGCGAAAACAACTCATTGGTTCATAGCACTGCTCTGACCATTTTCTTGCTCGAGAAAAACAATGAAGGTGCCTACGCCTATGTTCTTCAACACAAAGAAAACATTTCTTCACCAACGATTGATTTCGATATTCGTTCAGCGCATGTTTGGTTCCAATGCGCAGTGGTGTGCTTCATTCAGCAAGAATTCAAAGAGTCTGAACGCTTCATTCAACGATTTCTGCAAAGCGCACCAGCCAACGAATTGCTGCACTTACAATGCATTGCCCAAGTCTTCAATTTAATTATTCAAATTGAATTGAATAACGAACGGTATATTCCTTACGCCCTCCGAAATGTTCAACGATTTTTAATCACGCGCAACAAAGCCTTCGAAGGCGAAAAGAAAATATTTCAATTCATTAATGAAACACTCAAGAAGCGCAAGAGTATTCAAGACAAAGAATTGTGGGGTTGGTTGGAAAGTGAATTGCTCGAAGTAAAAAAGACCGATCCGCTATTCTTTACCTACTTCGATTTTCACAAATGGGCGAAAGCACGAGCAAGTAAAACCAGCTTCGCTTCTGTTGTGTTCGAATAAAATAACGCTACCTTTGTTTTAATGAATAGCATAACGCATTTCTTTCAAAACCTCATTGAAACAGGCGGTCCTTACGGATACGTTTATGCAGCTCTTATTGCTACCACCTTTACTTGGTTTGTCACAGCCTTAGGCGCATCGCTTGTGTTTGTAGTGAAGGATTTAAACCGTCGCGCTCTTGACGGAATGCTCGGATTTACCGGCGGTGTAATGATTGCTGCAAGCTTTTGGTCCTTGCTAGCTCCGGCCATTGAAATGAGTCCGGGTGAAGGATTCACCAAAGCTTTTCCTGCAGCCATTGGATTTGCTATGGGAGCGCTTTTTTTATTCGGCTTAGATAAATTCCTTCCACACCTTCACTTGAATTTTCCTCAAGAAAAAACAGAAGGCGTTCAAACCAAATTGAATAAAACCATGTTGTTGGTTTTAGCCATTACCCTTCACAACATACCGGAAGGATTGGCTGTGGGAGTGTTGTTCGGCGGTGTTGCAGCGGGACTTCCAGAGGCCAGCATAGGCGGGGCGGTTGCATTAGCTATTGGCATTGGATTGCAAAATTTCCCTGAAGGAATTGCGGTGTCCTTTCCATTAAGAAGAATGGGACTTACGCGTAAAAAGAGTTTTTGGTACGGACAACTTTCTGCCATTGTTGAGCCCATTGCCGGAGTCATTGGAGCGTTAGCCGTTATTCAAATGCATGCGGTGTTGCCTTATGCATTGGCGTTCGCGGCCGGTGCAATGATTTATGTTGTGGTGGAAGAAGTAATTCCGGAAACGCAACAAGACAAATACACCGATGTGGCCACGCTGGGGCTCATTGGCGGATTCATTGTCATGATGCTTTTGGATGTCGGGCTTACTTAACCTAGCTGTGCATTTGATTCCAAATTTCTTGGTAATCTAAACCGTCGAAATTTCCTGAAGACATTAGCAATAAATTGGCGTTTTCCCAATTCATTTCCAACAAAATATTCAGTAGTTCTTTCGAGTCATTAATCACTTTTACATTCTTCGAAGCGAAGGCTTGCGCTACCTCTTCCGTTGAAATGGGCGGAAGTTTTTTGTGCTCGAGTGTATGTGTGTTGAAGTACACAAACGCTTC
>JBEIFO010000322.1:0-2679 GCA_040382375.1 Crocinitomicaceae bacterium | reverse complement strand
GTGCTCGACCCTCCCCGTGGAGGCATTTCACCAAAGACATTAAGAAAAGTAATCGGACTCGATGCGAAACGCATCGTTTACATCTCATGCAATCCTGCGACACAAGCACGAGATTGCGAGACACTTATTCTTTCTGGATATAAGTTGAAGAAAATTAGCTTTGTCGATCAGTTTCCACACACCTCACACTTAGAGGCGGTGGCACTTTTCGAAAAAAATTAATTTACAGCTTCGTCGTTTTCAAAGAATCCTTTGAATCTGCTTAACATACTCTCACCGAAAGGCTTTCGTGGACCACGAATTTTCTCAGGTTTCTGAATGGCTTCTTCTTGCGTGTGAACCGACTCATCCTGAACATTCGCCATTTGCGTCACTTCTTCTGATGAATTTTCGACCTCGTCTTCCATGGTCTCCATGTATGAAGAGAAATCACCAATAGCAACAAACACTTCTTCTACCTCGGTATCTTCCAATTGAATCTCCGTTTGCATTTCTGACGCTACGTTATCCTCAACTAACTCTTCTCCAAGAACACGCTCGAAATAATCTTCACCCACATTCTCTTCTCCAGTAATTACAAGACCTACACCCGTAGAAAGGGCTGGTGGCAACTGCGACTCATCTTTATAATTAATGACGTGTTCAATGGGCTTACCAATGCGGCAATCCAATCCTGTAATGTATTCAACCAATTGCTTAATGTGCTTCAATTGCGCACCACCACCGGTCAATACAATTCCACCAATTAACTTTCTCTCATAACCACTGCGCATAATTTCAAAGTGAACCAACTCCAAAATTTCCTTCATGCGCGCCTCAATAATTCCGGAAAGCGCACCCAACGTAATTTCTTTTGGTGTTCTGCCACTCAATCCCGGAACAACAACTTTTGCATTTTGTGTTTCTGCTGCTAAGGCAGATCCGTATTGAACCTTCAACTGCTCGGCATGTCTGCTCAATATTGAACATCCTGTTTTAATGTCTTCAGTTAAAATATTTCCACCGAAAGGAATCACAGCAGTATGACGAATTAAGCCATCGTGAAATATTGCAATGTCCGTTGTTCCACCACCAATATCTACCAACGCAACACCCGCTTCTTTCTCCTCTTCGCTCAACACCGCCGCAGAACTCGCAATCGGCTCTAAGGTTAATTCACCCACTTCCAGACCCGACAATTTCACACAACGATAAATATTTTTGATAGCAGGAAGTGAACCCGTAATGATGTGAAAATTCGCTTGCAAACGAACACCAGCCATTCCAACTGGATCTTTAATTCCACCTTCTGTATCAACAGTATACTCTTGTGGAATAACATGTATGATTGACTCTCCTGCAGGAACATGAATCTTGAACATATCGTCCTTCAACGCTTGTAAATCACTCAAACTTATCTCCGTTTCTAATTCCTTGCGAGTATATATTCCCGGCTGCTGAATGCTCTTAATATGTTGACCAGCGATTCCAACATTCACGCGGTGAACTTTAATTCCGCATTCAATCTCGGCTTTTTGAACGGCCTCCTTAATGGAAGCAACCGTTTGATCAATGTTCAAAACAATCCCACGCTTCACCCCGTCGCTTTTACTGCGACCTATTCCAAGAATAGTCACCTTTCCAAACGAATCTATTTTACCAACAACACAAGCAATCTTTGTTGTTCCAATATCAATTCCAACTACCAATTTTTCTTTGTTGCTCGGGGTTGGGTTGTTGTAAGTCGCAAATGTATATTCCATATTCATCAAATAATTATTGAGGTTGTTGTGCAGGTGTTGCCGCTGCGGGTATTAAGTCGTTAGCTATCACAATGGGTGCATTGTTCGTATTCGTTGTCAAGCTATCTGCAGGAGCCGGGAAAACAGAAACTCCGCGCTTTTCACAAATAATTTGATTTTCAAAATTCAAATTAATTCGGCTGTATTTTTCAAGATCCGTGATATACAGCTGTGAACGATAAAACTGAAAAAGCATATTCGTTTTCATTTCCAAATTATAGATACTTCCGTAATCTATCACATGTCTTCCTATTCGCGGAATAACCTCTATGGTGCCAGAGCTTGATAAATGCACATGCTCGACCCAATCTTTTAAATCGGCATTTTTCCGCATGTGATTTCCGAATAAAACGAGCTCATCCAAATACGTAAGCCCTAAAGCATTGTCGTCGTAATACTCTTTGTTAGCAGGAAATTCCATGGAACCGATTGCACCTTCCACTGAAAAAACCGGAACATAAGCCACGGCGCGATCGAGCAAACTGAATGATTGGCCCAACGTATCTACGTAGAATCCCGTACCATCACTATTCAAGACTCTAAACATTGGAGCTCGCTGCTGAATATCAACGTGTAAAATTCCATCTACGCCTAAAAACACATTGCACGATTGAACGGCTGGGTGCCGATCAACAGCTACTTGAATGGCACCAACATCAATTTGATTTATGGGAGTACCAATCAACATTCCAAAATGAACATGCACAATAGAGTCCACTTCTCCCTTTGTAATTAACTCATTCACCCCGTCACCGCGTTGAATATTAATTCGCACTTCTGGTACAGGTTGAACGTTGTGTTTTGAAATTGAAAAAGCCCACAGAGCGAGCGTTCCAGCGCCCGTAAGCACAAAGAACACCAACACTAAAACCCTCATGAACCAAGAGGATTTCTTCGC
>JBEIFO010000321.1:0-2704 GCA_040382375.1 Crocinitomicaceae bacterium | reverse complement strand
TCGTTATACGAGTAAGGTTTGGGGACCAACGAAATCGATCGTGATCGGAATGGCATTCGCAACAGTGGGGTTAATCATGTTTTCGTTCGCGAATGCCGGTTGGATGATGTACATCATTCTCATTCCCTATTGCATTGGAGGTATCTCCACACCTTCGCTTCAAGGATACATGAGCAATCAAGTGCCCTTGAATGAGCAAGGCGAAATGCAAGGCGCACTTTCTTCTATGGTAAGCATTACCGCCTTCTTGGGTCCGCTTATTATGACACAGACCTACGCCTATTTCGCCAGTGATCACGCGGTTGTGAGTTTTCCTGGAGCAGCGTTTATGCTCGGAGCAATCTTCACTTTGGTAGCACTCGTGCTTACCCTTCGAACCTTGAAAAAAGTATAACATGAGAAAAGCTTTGTTCCTCGATAGAGACGGCGTTATTAACCACGATCCTGGAGATTACACCTATTCGCTCGATGAATTCGTTATTCTTCCAACCGTTATGGAAGCTTTACAGCTCGGGGTTTCCAAAGGATTCGAATTGGTGGTGGTTACCAATCAAGCAGGCATCTCTCGCGGACTATACACCAAAGAAGAAGTGGATCGCATTCACGCTTTCTTCCAATCGGAATGCAAAAAGAACAATGTTGAAATTTTGGAATTCTTCTACTCCATTCATCATCCAGATATCTGCAATTCGCTCTCACGTAAGCCCGCAGGCTTGTGGGTGGAACGCGCTTGTGCGAAATACAAATTCGACAAAGACGCCAGTGTTATGATTGGGGATCGCGACCGCGATGTGTTGTGCGCCAATGCTGCTGGCGTTCGCGGAATTCAGATGAAGCAGAACGGTGATTTGTTGGAATACGTCAAAGCGCTTTAAGATGTTGGTCTGTTCGAACGGAATATTCACTGAAGAAACAGAACTTCATCTCGATGTTCGAACCAATCGTGCCTTCCGTTACGGAGATGGATTTTTCGAAACCATTCGTTTCGAAAATAACCGCATGCCACTTTTCAAGTATCATTTGCAACGCATAGAAGCCTCAAACAAATTCTTTAAGTTCAATCCTTCAACTTATTTATTTACAGAAATTGAAACGCTTATTGGACAAACCTTTCAATTAAATAAAATTGAATCTGGAATTGCACGTGTGACATTCTTCAGATCTGGAGAAGGCCGCTACACTCCCCTTCGAAATGAAATGCATTTTCTGATTGAAGTGACCGAACAATCATTCGGTTCTTATTTTTCTTTGTTGAAGGAAGTGGGTCTTTCCACCCAAACCGTTTTGCATGCACATGCCTTCTCCCATTTGAAAACGTTGAATGCACTTCCGTATGTTTTCGCTGCCATTGAAGCAAAAGAAAAACAATGGAACGAATGTCTTCTTCCAAATACAGAAAATGAAATTGCCGAAGGAACGTGGAGTTCTTTGGTGTGGATGGAAGAAGATCAGTTGTTTACTCCTCCCCTTTCAAGCGGATGTGTAAACAGCACCCTAAAGAACGTATTGAAGGAAATGCTTCAAACCCAAGGAAAGGTTTTGAAAGAAAAAGCTTGTCAACTTTCCAATCTTCAAGCTGCGCAAGAGATTTGGCTTCTCAATGCAACGCGCGGAATTCAAGCGGTTGAGCAGTTTCAAGGTGTTTCTTATCCTCATGAAATCGCTACAGCAACAGCTCGTGATTTGGAATATTTTCTTTCTTTGTGAACCCCTCTCCTTTCGTATTTTAGCACCGCTATGAAATTAAACCTTCGTCAAATTCTTGCTGCAACCGTTTTGTCTGTTGCATTTTTTAACGCCTTTGCGCAACCACAGGTGAATCCATGGAACGACAAATTCCGTCAGTTGGGTTCCGATGAAATGGCTACCCCGAATACTTATCGCACAGCGAGCGGTGCTCCGGGAGCCGACTATTGGCAGCAGCAAGTCGACTACAAAATGAAGATTCGGTTAGACGACGACATTCAAAAGATTCATGGTGAAGAGACCATTACGTATCACAACAACTCTCCAGATGTCTTGTATTACTTGTGGATTCAGCTAGATCAGAACATCTACGCGAAAGACAACAACTCTGCGAAGATTGAGCAAATGAAGATTAGCGATCAAATGCAAACCAACGACCTTATTGATTTGTACCCTTGGTTTGATGGTGGTTTCAAGTTAGATAAAGTAGCGGATGCAGCTGGAAAAGACTTACCATACACTGTGAATCAGACAATGATGCGCATTGACTTGCCAAAGCCTATTCAACCCGGACAATCCTACTCTTTCCAAATTAACTGGAACTACAACATCAACGACCGCATGCGTTTGGGTGGAAGAAGCGGTTACGAATATTTCGATACAGATAAGAACTACTTGTACACCATTGCGCAGTACTATCCGCGATTGGTTGCTTACATGGATTACAGCGGATGGCAGCACAAGCAGTTTTTAGGATCAGGAGAATTCACGCTTGATTTCGGAAATTACGAAGTGGCTTTAACTGTTCCTTCAGACCACATTGTAGCGGCTTCTGGGGTGTTGCAAAATCCGAAAGATGTTCTTACTGCCGATCAACTTTCACGTTACAACAAAGCGAAAACAAGCACAGAGCCCGTTATTATTTGTACACAAGACGAAGCCATTGCGCGTGAGAAAGGACATGAGAAAGCCATGAAGACATGGGTGTTCAAAGCAGAAAACGTTCGCGACTTCGCTT
>JBEIFO010000320.1:0-2706 GCA_040382375.1 Crocinitomicaceae bacterium | reverse complement strand
TCAAGGACAATATAGGTCACTGATAATACTTTCTGAAAACGCTATGTAATCGTATCCTGAACTAACCGAGCTCTTCAGGTAGTAATTTGCAGAAATCTCTGAACTTCCTTCGAACTCATGGACGTCGTATCCCAATGCCTTCAGAACATCTAGAATTTGATCTGGTATTGCATTGTCATCGTCTGATAATTCTGAATGACTGCTCGCTGAAATTGAAAAAATAAATTCCGCAAGCTCCTCAGCATCGTTCTGTTCCACAACAGTGTCTAAGGCGTAAACGAAATAGCTCGAAAGTAAATTTGAGAAACGCGTAAACTCTTCAAAATCCTCATTAACCTTTGCAATATCCAATTTTTCCGCTCTAACCACGTTTTCAATCAAACCAGAACCTCTCAAAGCATCAATGGACAGAACATACTTATTCATCATTTCCTCTTCCTCTTCCAAGAAGAAAGAGCTCCAGACATTCACATAGTCTTGAGAAATTTGTTCAGCAATCTTTCCGAGATAAACAAACTCGGGTTTAGCAGAAATAAATTCATTCAGTTGACGATACAAATTGTCTAAGAATGGTTCTTGAAGATCCAATTCCATTTGACTTGCTTCGGCTAAATTTTCATTTAACTTTTTAATGAAAGAAGACAATCCGTTTTCTGCAAATTCTTTCATTTCATATTTTTTTTCACTCATTTTGCTACTGTATTTATTCAAAATATTATTTAAGGTTAATTGCCAATCACACTCGCAATGATTCGTGCGTACCTCTCATTATCCTTTCCTTCGATACTTTTATAATTTTCATTTTTTAAAATTGGAGCTTTGTAACCACTAGCCGACCCCGAGATGTGAGGAACCATGATTACACGTTTACCATCGCACGTTTTAGTTTTATAGACTGTATCTGACCAAGATGGAGCATGTAAATTAAGGATTTGACTGATTGAGTCTCGAGCATGATTCCCCAAAGAAACTATCGCTTCAGGTTGAACCAATTGTATTTCCTTTTCTAAAATTTCTCTATGTACCGATAACTTTTTGAATTCCATTTGACCATTACTTAATTCTTTTCCTTCTCGATAAAATAATTTAAATGCATCAGTTAGATATAAGTCGTGTGTTTCCAAGAGTGTATGAAAAAAAGACAAATTCCTTTTGTCAGAAGGCTTCATCTTGTAGTTCTTATTATTAGGATTATTGATTGCGCTAAAAGGCACCCACATGCCGATTTCGGTGGAAATTTCACTCACATCGGTTTCATCGCGAAGTGGATCCATAGCACAAACCATAACTACCAGCTTTTTTGTGCCTTTCGAAAGCAAAATAGGAAAGTCTATACCAATTGTTCGCAATTCTTTCAATTTAACATCAGCAAAGGCACTAGACAATTCATTGACAAAAATTTTAAACGCACCAGGCTCTTCTCTTCCATTAAACTGATGATTGAAATAATCGAAAATCCAACTGTATATTTCTTCTATTCCAACACTCGATTGAATCAGCTTTTCTTCCAGCATTTCTTTAATTCCATCTGGAATAGAAATGGATATATCGGATGAGTTTGAATTAGTCATGATTTATTTAGTTTATTTATTAATATTTTTAACGGCACACTAGGTTTCATTAACCTGAATCTTTTAATCAAATTCCTTTCAACTCCAGATTCGACAAGTGCAACAAAAGCACATAGCTGTTGTCTTTCACCCTTCCTTCAAGAAATGCGCGATAGGTTTTTCCTCCGTCTTGAAAGACTAGCGGTTCGTTACCTTTGGCACCGCCGCCCAACATCATTATAGACTCTTTGTCGTGTAAGTCCTTCGCCATTTCAAACAAGAAGTCGAAGGTTAGTCCATTGATGTGATGTAATTGATACTTCTTAGCGAAAACCAATTTGTTGTACATGTCTTTCTTCGGAAATAATTTCCCTGGCTTGACAGCAATTTCAGAAAGAATATTGGCAAGGAGTTCTTTAGGAACGCGCTCTTCTTTCACGCTTCCGTCTGGATTGTGAACAATCTCTTTTTTCGTGATGCGCGAAACCGGTTTCAAATCTTTGTCTATGTAAACGCGAGAGCTTCCATTGATAAATCGACCCGTTAAATTCAAATCAATCTCTGGATCTGAAGTGATCATGGCTTGTGCAATGGCTTCTCCCTCGCCTATGCTTTTGCTCATGCCCTCGAATGAATTGTTTACAGCGCCTTTGAGCACTCGCAATGATTGAACTTCTTCACCTTTTTCAGTAACCAATTTAACAGTCGGTTTCTTCGGCTTTGAATTAAAAATAATTTCTGCATCGCGCCCCTTGGCATCTGCAATATGTATGTATCGTGACATCTTGTTTGTAATTAATTGTTATAACATTCCAAAGTCTACTTCTTCCTCTGCTTCTTCAACCGGAGCCTCTTCCACAAGAGGAATAGCAGATTTGTTTTCGAGGAATTCGAATTCCAACATTCTTCCTGTGAGAACAAAAATTTCGTTTTGACTGCAAAGCACCAAAGCATCGGCTCCTTCGTAATCTGCTCTGTAATTGAACACGAATTGGAATACATTTCCTCCATCCAACAATTTCAACATGGCTGCCTTTGAGGTTGCATCTTCCCACGTCAATTGATAAACCGTAGTGACTTCCAAGTTGAACAAATCGTCTAAATCGCCTTTTGCCAATTCAATTTCACCGTCGTAAGAAGATGGAATGAGGGTGGC
>JBEIFO010000319.1:0-2723 GCA_040382375.1 Crocinitomicaceae bacterium | reverse complement strand
TTTTAGGTGATTATAGCAGTGAGGTCCACCTCTTCCCATTCCGAACAGAGAAGTTAAGCTCACTTGCGCAGATGGTACTACAGTAAGATGTGGGAGAGTATGTCGTCGCCGATCTACAAAAAGCCCCCCGAGAAATCAGGGGGCTTTTTCGTGCGTAATACTTTATTATATAGGGCGAAGATAATGTTTCAAAAAAAACGAAATAAAGCAACCAATCCTGATGGATTATTAAAATTCAATCGTAAAATTGCATAACTAAAAATCACAAAATGAAAAAAATTATCTTAGCTATTGCCATAGCTTGTACAGCATCAATCGCTTCCGCACAGTACAAAGTAGTAACCGTTGTTGAGTCTATTCTTCCGGGTGGTCTTGGAAGATCTCGCATGATTGAAGCAACAACAGATTTAGACTACAACGCTTACACGACGTCTCGTGTTGATGGAAAAGATTCTAAGCAAGGAGATGTAGATCGTGGCGATATTAAAATTGACGGCATGCGCGAAACAAAGATGTTGAACTTTTTCAGTATGGTAGGTATCAACTTTCAAAACATTGCTTCTAACGACGCTCTTATTATGTCTAAGCTGAATGAAATGGATGCACAGGGCTATGAATTGGCTTTCGTTGCTTCTGGAGTTGAAAGCGATGCAGGAAAGGATGACGGACAAGGTCTTTTTATTACACGTCTTTATTTCAGAAAGAAATAATTCAATACATTTGAATGAAAAGTGGGGTCATTGATCCCATTTTTTTTTGCTTTAATTTGTTCTATGGAAAAAAAGCTTATTGCAGGAACCATGCGCTGGGGCAGTTGGGGAGCGCAAATGTCTTCTCAACAATACGCGGATACAATTACCCAGTGGTTGGAATGTGGCGTGAACGATTTTGATCTAGCTAATTTATACGGCGATTATTCGTGCGAAAAAGAATTTGGCGCAGCATTGAAACATCTTGAAATCTCAAGGTCTTCGGTTAAGCTAATTTCTAAAATGGGTATTGAAAACCCTTCTGCTGAGAGGAGTAATTCGGTGAAGCATTACAACTATTCAAAGGAGCATATCGTATCTTGTGTTGAACGTTCATTGCGAGATCTTCAAACCGATTATTTAGATGTTCTTTTGCTACACAGGCCTTCGCCATTATTAGAAGTAAATGAAGTAGCTGAGGCAGTTGAAGCCCTTGTTTCATCAGGGAAAATACAATCATTTGGAGTATCGAATTTCCTGCCAAGTCAGATTGAATGGCTTGGCAAACAATTGAAAATTGAATACAATCAGATTTCATTTTCACTCTCAGATTTTCGTGCAATGGAAAATGGACATTTGGAAGCATTTGCTTCGAGAGCATTAAACGTTTCGGCCTATTCTCCTATTTTGAATTTGACTAATGCTTCGCAAGAACTTAATACTACGCTCGATATTCTTGCAGAGAAGTATAATGCTAACAAGGCAACAGTGAGTGTGGCTTGGGTTCTGAAGCATCCATTGGTTGCTTCTTGTGTGATTGGGACTTCACGGATAGATAGAATCTTGGAAGTTCGTCGCGCATTAGATCTAGACTTAGAACTTCAAGATTATTTTAAGTTGTGGGAATCGGCAAGAGGAACGAAAGTTCCTTAATGATTCATCGTTTGACTCGACAACTGAAGCGTTTCTAATATTGCCTCTGATGAAACTCGAGAATCCCTCAATACGGTTTCTGAAAACTGCAACAACAATTCTGTTGGCATATTTCCAACCAATTCATCCTTAGCCATTGGACAGCCGCCGAATCCGCCAAAAGCTCCGTCGAATCGACGACAGCCGTTATCGAAGGCAGATTGGATTTTAACCATTGCATTGTCGTAGCGAGAATGCAAATGTGCGCCAACCGCGCAATTCGAAAGAGATTGAGAGGCCTTGAATAATTGATGGATACTTTCCGGTGTTGCGCTTCCAATGGTATCAGACATCATAATTTCAGAGATGCCAAACTCATTTGCCAATCGCTGAGAAAGCGCTGTAGCAATTTCTTCATTCCAAATTTCATTGTACGGGTTTCCGAAGGCCATGCTTAAATACACAACAAGCTTTTTGTTTTTCGCTTCGGTTTTCTTTTGAATGGATTCGAGAACAACTAAACTTTCTTCAATGCTCTTGCCTGTATTTCGAAGCTGAAAGGTGTTGTTGATTGAAAACGGATAACCAATGAATTCAATTCTTTCGTGGGTTAACGCTTCATCGGCACCGCGTTCATTGGCTACAATGGCCAAAAGTTTAGTTTCTGAATCATTGAGTTTTTCCAACACGTCGCGCGTGTCTTTGAGCTGAGGAATTGCTTTTTCACTCACAAAGGATCCAAAGTCTAAACGATCAAAGCCTAGACTTAATAAGTGGTTCAAATATTGAACTTTTTTTTCTGTAGGAATGAATGCGGCAATGCCTTGCATGGCGTCGCGCGGGCATTCAGTTAAATACAATTCGCGATTCATTTCGCAAAGGTATTCTTATTTTAGAATGAATGGTTCACTTTGTATGTTCTGAAGAGGAATGTTGCTCTCCTTGAGATAAGAATGGAACAGCTCTTGTTTCTTGCGAGATACTCCTTTTCCCAATAATATTTTTTCATGTTGAAATTCATTCGTTAATGCGGAATCAGCTTTTTTCATTTTAAGCTCTTCGTTGAGTAAGAGTATGGGGGATTTTTCTCGAGAACGAAAAGTTGCAAATGAAACGCTGCGT
>JBEIFO010000318.1:0-2754 GCA_040382375.1 Crocinitomicaceae bacterium | reverse complement strand
TGTTTCTGTGCAAGTGAAAGATGTTTCTGGAAAAAACATTTCGAACTTCCAATTCAATAGCATGCGATATTCTGTTGATGTTTCTGATTTTGCACCTGGACTTTATGAGTTCATTTTCCGAACAGAAAATTCATTCACAGTGAAGCGCGTGGTCGTGGAATAAATCTTTGGTCCAATGTTTGAAATTTCGCAACGAAAGTTACGTTAACCAAAAACAAAACGACTTTATGAAACACATCTTCTTGTTTACAGCATTGTCAGTGGGAGCGCTGAGCATGCTAGGCCAAAGTTCTAAACCTACGCCTGTTAAAGTTGAAAATTTACCTACGCAAGCTTTGCGCAGCATCAATAACTACGCATTCAATTCAGGAGAAAAATCTACGTATCGCATTCACTACGGTGTTGTAGACGCAGGTGTTGCCACCATTTCTGTTGAAGAAGGAAATAAAAAATTCGGAGGAAGAGACACCTACCATATCGTTGGTGAAGGTCATAGCTCCGGATCATTCGATTGGTTCTTCAAGGTGCGCGACAAATACGAATCGTATGTAGACAAGCAGGGAATATTTCCTTATCAATTCAAACGCAATTGCGATGAAGGTGGCTACATGATTATGCAAGACTATTTCTTCTTTCAGCACAAGCGTGCGTTCAAGAATAGAAAGAACGAAGGATACCTTGCTCCTGCTTTTGTTCAGGATATGATGAGTGCAGCCTTCTACGCACGCACCATGGACTTCACGAACACTAAGCCAGGCGACATTCTAACCATTGAGACGTTGGTCGACGATGAAATCTACCGTTTGAAAATGCGCTATGTTGGAAAAGAAACGGTAAGCGTAGATGCTGGAACATTCAAATGTTTGCGCTTCGCACCAGTGGTTCAGAAGGGACGTATTTTCAAAGATCCCAATGACCTAGCGGTTTGGGTAACAGATGACGCACATCACCTACCGATTATGGCGCAAGCGAAAATCAAAGTCGGATCTATTAAAATGGAATTGCAACAATTCCAAGGCGTAGATATCTGGGGTGTGAAAATTAAATAGTTGCAATACACTTCAACTCAATCGCTATAGGCGATGGAAGGGCGTTAATCTCTACAGTTGTTCTGCAGGGATTAGCGTCCTTGAAGTATTCAGCATACAAGCGATTGTAAGTTTGGAAATCGCGCTTCATGTTCACCAAGAACACCGTAACGTCTACCAAGTTCTCCCACTTCGAACCACTCGCATCTAAAATGGCTCTAACGTTATCAAACACATTTCTGCATTGCGCTTCAAAATCGAATTCAATAAAATTTCCGAATTTATCTAACTTCAATCCAGGTACTCCTGTGTCGTTCGCATCGCTACCCGCAATGCGCGGACCCACACCAGAAAGAAATAAAAGATTCCCCACTCTTCTTGCGTGAGGGTAGGCGCCTACTGGCTTCGGAGCGTTATCGGTTGAAATGATTTCAGACATAATTCGAATTATTTTGTGACAACAAATTTACCGGTTCTTGTGGTGCTTCCGGATTTCAAGTGATAAATAAATGTTCCAGCATGAGCGGCTTCCCATGACAATTGCTCTCTTCCAACGGCCTTCCATTTTTTCGAGTTTAGCAATTTTCCATCTAAGGAATAAATATTCATCTCGGTCATTTCACCCGGAACCAATTGCATGTTGAAATGAATTTCATTTACAGTAGGATTCGGGAATGCCGAAACAGTTACCATACGTTCTGCAAGCGCTTCAACCGAAACTTCCGGAACAACAGGAAGACTCGCCGTATAAATTCCATTGGCATGCGTGGCTACTGCAACGGTTCCGTCGAATGGACGTGAAGTAATCATGTTCACCACAGCGTTTCCTATTGTGCTTGCTCCTTCCATTTGCCACACCGTACTTTCGCCATTCAACTCGGTTGTGCTGAATAAACCCGCGCTCGTTCCAGCTAAATATATTGTTGGTGCGCTCGGATAAATTTCAACCCAATATACCGCAGGACCGTTTCCAGTTCCATCTACATTCTCTTCCAAATTTCCACTTACGTCTAACCACGTTGCTCCAGCATCTGTTGAATGAAAAATACTTTTCTTGTTGAAGTTGGAAAAGCTCACCATGACTTCATTCGCATTCAAATCGTTTGTGCTTACTGCGGAGGTGTATGTGTTCGGTGGGAATAACGTGGAAGAAATGTTCGTCTTCACAGGTGTTCCGTATAGATCTGTTAGCTTGAATAATTTCCCCGCTGAACTTCCATAATATAAAATTGAATTATCGGTATACGCCATATCGAGACATGATATGCTTCCTTGCGTTAGCGTAATGGTGCTTGTAGTAACATTCGACCAATCGTCGGTGTTACGCGCGGTAGGGTAGTTTCCGGTTACAGTAATTGTATCTACTCGATCGAGATACCAGATCATTTTATTTCCAGCTATAAACAATCTGTTCGTCCATGGATCTAATAACAACGGATTAATGAAAAGTGAAGCAGGACCATTCTCTGCATCTATGCGTTCCGTTCCTGTTAAGTTTCCGTTTGCATCAATGGACTTCTTGAAAATTCTTCCACTTTGAGAACTTGTGATTACATAGTCCGCGCCGAAAGGCATGGCGCAGTATGCCCCATCATCGGCATGCATTTCTCTCCAAGGAGATGTTGCATCGGAAGTGTGCGTTAACCACGTTCCGTTGTCTTGCATTCCTCCCATTAAAAACTGACTGTTCGTATTGCCAGGCTCGAGTGCTACAGTGTAAAATTGC
>JBEIFO010000317.1:0-2759 GCA_040382375.1 Crocinitomicaceae bacterium | reverse complement strand
GTTTTCGTTAAATCGAATGAAACCGTTGATTGACGTTTCTTGTCCCACGCTTTCAACACTTTCGCAAACGCAACATTTCCATGGTGCCCTGGCCTTGCGGCCAAAATATGTCCCCGTATGAATTTTCCTGTTAGGGCTAAATCACCAATAATATCAAGCAACTTATGACGAGCGGGTTCGTTTTCATATTGAAGTTTAATCGTGTTCAGCACCCCAATTCCTTCAATTTTCACATCTATCTCTTCTCTACCCAACTCCTTCAAGATGTCCTTTATCTGGCCCTCTGTATACTCTTTATCTACCATCACAATGGCGTTATCCAGGCTTCCGCCCTTAATAAGACCGTTCTTTGCTAAAAGCTCCAACTCTCTTAAAAACACAAATGTTCTACACTTTGAGATCTCACTTGAAAATTGGCCCAGATTATACATTTGAGCGTGCTGAGTTCCAAGTATCGGGGAGTTGTAGTCAACCATTACGGTTACTCTGTATTCCCCACCATTCGTAGGAACCGCTAACATTTCAACACCTTTCTCTGTATCTTCAAAAGCTATATTTTCGTCCAATACAATGTACTTTCTTTCTGCATTTTGATCTTCAAATCCACATGCCTCTATGGCTTCTACAAAAGGCCACGCGCTGCCATCCATAATAGGAATTTCCGGTCCTGTAATCTGAAGAAGGGCGTTGTCTACAAAGCTTCCATAAAGTGCGGCTAAAACATGTTCTGTTGTATACACTCGTGCGCCATTTTGCTCCAGAGTCGTTCCTCTCTGGGTTCCCACAACACGATCACAATCAGCATCAATTGTTGGTGAACCCTCTATATCTACTCGTTGAAATTTATAGCCATGATTTTCCGGTGCTGGACAAATGGTCAGTGTTACGGGCTCTCCTGTATGCAGACCAACTCCATTAAATACAATTGGCCCCTTTACTGTTCTCTGTTTTGAAGACATGCTGCAAAATTAGTGTGAATTCATAGGTAATTCACTTGGTTTTTCGAATTGATTCTTACTGATTATTTGCGTATCGCCTGAATAATGGCATCTGCCATTTCTCTGATTTCTTTCTCTGAAATTTTCTTCTTCTCTACCACCTTCAATCGCACAACAGCAAAAACACTTGATAGAACATGTTCGAATTGAAAAGCAACATTCATTTTTTTGAATTTCGTTGTTTTCTGACCTTCTTTCAACAAAGCCGTTAATGCCGAAAAGGCATCTTCCATTTCTTTGTTCTTGCTGTACAAAGGAGAGTTTCTGTATTGAATAACCGCCAAGTATCGCAAGGGTGCTGATGAAAAATAGTCATACAACGCCAACCAGGCCAGCGTCAAGCGCTGAGTTTCCTTTCCTTTAACCGAAAGTGATTCGTGCAAGGCACGGGCAGCCTCTGTGCAGGTTTCAACATAAAGACTCTCAAAGAGGTCTTCTTTACTTGGAAAGTGGTGATAAATCGTTCCAACCGCAACGCCTGAAAGCTTTGCTAATTCAGACATTGGAGAGGCGTGAAAGCCCCCGTTTGAGATTAATTTAAGGGCTGTGTTCACAACCTTGTCTCTTCTTGAAATTTCTTTTGCCATAACCGAATGTTCGTTCGGTCAAAGATATTTCCTTTTCTAAATGACTCCGTTGAAACTTTTCACCAATGGCTTTTTAATAAAGAAGAAATTACTAAACTTGCAGAACTAAATTTTGAAGACATGTCAATACAAGAAAGAATCAACGAAGATTTGAAATCAGCTATGAAAGCTGGAGAGAAAGACAAGCTAATGGCACTAAGAGATATTAAGAGCAAACTTCTTCTTGAAATGACCAAAGACGGCGGAGACGGGGCTGTAGATGATACAAAATCCATTGCTATCTTGAACAAACTATTCAAGCAGCGTCAAGAGTCTATTGAAATTTACAAAACACAAAATCGTCCTGACCTCATTGAAGAGGAGCAGCTGCAAGCCAATGTTATTGCCGCTTATCTGCCAGCGCAGTTAACTTCAGAAGAGCTTGAAGCTGAAATCAAAAAGTTCATTGAGCAAGTCGGCGCAACCTCACCGAGTGATCTTGGAAAAGTCATGGGTGTGGCCTCAAAAGCTTTAACTGGAAAGGCGGATGGAAAGGTTATTTCAGAAACAGTAAAGAGATTGTTGAGTTAATCATGAACGTCATTGGTCGTAAAACCATTATTCAACTTCCTGAATTAAGTGGAACAAATGTTCGCGCCAAAATAGATACAGGGGCCTTTCGTACTGCTGTACATTGCGAGTCTTGCACCATCAAAGAGGTCAATGGCGAAGAAGTGTTGGAGGTGACTATTCAATGGGAATCAGGTAATCCAGTTGTTCTTCAATACAGTAAATATCAAAAAAGAACAATTAAAAACTCGTTCGGACAAACAGAAGACCGGTATTGTGTGCGAACGCTCATTTTGATTCACAAGAAAAAAATTCAATCTGAAATATCATTTACAAACAGATCTGGAATGCGCTACCCTGTGCTGCTTGGAAGAAAAACGATTGGGAAAAAATTCTTAGTAGATGTCTCGTTGAAGAGTTAAAAAAAAGAGGCCGCCTCTCCCAAAACGACCGCTTTTTAGAATCACCCTTTTTCATACAAGATGAAAGAAGAATGAAAAACTAAACCTTACCTATTTGAAAAAATCTACTCTTTGTTTTATAGGGAGAGTAAAACTTTTGAATGTTCTCTACAGCATTCATAGGGTTATACCCCACGTGTTAAATAAAGGTTACGTTTTTTTAT
>JBEIFO010000316.1:0-2769 GCA_040382375.1 Crocinitomicaceae bacterium | reverse complement strand
TCGGAACCCATGACAGACAGCCCTTCCTTCATATCGGCTTCCATGCTGTCCACGATACTCAACACAAAAATGATCGAGAAAATTCCAATCGTCACTCCGAACAACGAAAGCACCGTCCGCAGTTTATTCACCACCAAAGACTGCGTAGCGAAGGCGAAGGCTTCTTTGAGTTGAAGAAGAAGGAATTTCATTACGTAAAGGTAGTGAGTGAGAAAACGAATGGTATAAATTTGTTCAAAATAGAACAGCGATGAACACCAGCGAAATTTTTAATTTGAATGAAGTCGGGCATTTTGTCCGGAATGAAATTCAAATAGACCTCGAGGCATTTTTAAAAGACCTTTCAAACTTTATTTTGAACGATTGAATATGAAGCAGACTTTCGTATTAACCGTTGCCGATTATTTCGTGAAGATATCTTCGGAAGAAAATGTCTCTGTTTTTTTTGAGGAAGGCTATTCAAATTTTCTTCAATTGGAAGAAGAAACGAAATACGATGCAAGCGTTGTTTGTCATGCTGGACTTCCCGATAAATCAACATACGAAGGCGAAGTCATTTTCGATGCGGTGCTTGACAAGCAAAGACTCTGGCAAGTGGTTCAAGCACCAAATGAACTAGCATTCATCGTTTTCAATCCGAATAAAATTGAAGAAATTCAGCAGGTCGCCTTTTTAAACGATACATCAACGGAATGGCAGGTGTATTCCCATGTTTTGAAACAAAACGACGAGTCATTTATCTCTCCGCTTTCTTATCCAATTGGAGCTCTAATACTCTATTACCTCACATTGAACAGCAATGCCTTCATGATTCACGCATCAGGCGTTTGGGACGGCGAGACGGGAAGAATTTTCAGTGGTTTCTCAAATGTTGGGAAAAGCATCTTGGCTAAAATTTGGGAGGAAGAAGGTGCGCACATCGTGAACGACGATCGTTTAATTGTACGTGAGGTCAACGGAGAGTTTTTCATGTACAACACGCCTATGCCCTATGCCGATTTGAATAAGCAAGCGCAAGTCTCCAAATTCTATTTCCCTTTTCATGCGAAGAAGAATTCTGCGGAAAAATTAACGGGTACGCATGCCTTGTCGCAACTGAAGGCTTTTTGCTTTCAACACAATTACGATAAAAAATATACCGAGCACTTGATGACGCAACTCGAAAGAATTACGCAACATACCAGTACTTACAAATTAGGCGTTGTTCCCACACCCTCAATTATCGACTTCATTCGTAGTCTTGAATTCAAAGGATGACACCTGGTTAACGGCGCCTTGACTTTTAACAAACCGCCCCTTCCCCCAAACCCAAGCGCTCACTGCTAACCATAAACTTACTGCTGGAAAAAACCAACCGTTTACGAGATGCATAAATAGTTTTTCAGCAAAAGGGAACATGGTAAGACCGAGACTGAAAGCGTTGAACGAAAAATGCATGAACACCGCTGTCCAGATGCTTCCGGAATACAAAACGAAATATCCCATTAAAGCACCGAGTAACATACGTGGTAAAAATCCAGCGACATGAAAATGAATGGCCGCAAATAAGATGGCCGATATCCAAACCGCCCAGTGCTTCGAGCCGGTCCAGTTCTTCGCAATGCCTAAAATAACTCCGCGGAACATAAGCTCCTCAGTTAAGGGAGCAATGATAACCGTTGAGAACAATACTGCAGCCGGATGAACCTTCGACAATGCGCCGAGCTGCTGATAAAAGGCATTGCTGTCTTCCTCCATGGCATTCTCTAACATCCAGGAAGGCAAGAGCGATTCAAACATGGCGGAAAAATAATAAATGAACGGAATGCCTATTCCCATAACAACCAATCCCAGTAAAGTTGCTTTTCCGCCTTTCCATTTAAACGATGTCCACTCCACTTTCGTTAACCAATTCTTCGCTATAATCAACGGGACAAACCCCACCCACAACTGAATAAGGGCATTCATGGTTAAGACAAATAAAAATACTTGCTGATCAATTTTCGAATTCGCTAACACGGCATTTACCGCTTCTTCACTTCCGCAATAGATATACAATCCTCCAATGAAAAACAATTGACCGAGCATGTAGACAAAGCCAAAGAGGGTTAGGGCTATTAGGGCTTGGTTTTTTGATGAAAGAAAATTAAACATGCGGCGAAGATAAAAGAAAAAGTCCCCGACCGTTGCCGAGGACTTTCCCCTAAACCTTAACCAAAACTCCTGAAGAACTTCAGGATACTAGAGTGCAGCCTCCTGCGACTCAGCTTCTTCATTTTTCTTGCCAAAAATTCTCTTCATGCGCGATTTCGTGTTTTCGCTCATTTGATACATGACAGGAACTACTATTAATGTGATGAATGTTGCGAAACTTAATCCGAATACTATCGTCCATGCCAATGGGCCCCAGAACGCAACACTGTCGCCTCCGAAATAAATCTTAGGATCCAATTCCGTGAACATGGTAACGAAGTCAATGTTGAATCCTATTGCCAACGGTATCATGCCTAGAATGGTGGCAGTTGCCGTTAACAACACCGGTGTCATACGCACACGTCCTGCTTCAACAATAGCTTCTTGTAAATTGCTTCCGCGTTCACGAAGAATGTCGGTGAATTCAACCAACAAAATTCCGTTGCGGACTACAATACCCGCGAGTGCGACAATACCTACTCCTGTCATGACAATACTGATAGACATGTCGAAAATGGCCAATCCAAGTAATACGCCAATGACACTGAAAATAATTTCAGAAAGAATAATCAACGTTCTTCCAATTGAATTGAATTG
>JBEIFO010000315.1:0-2779 GCA_040382375.1 Crocinitomicaceae bacterium | reverse complement strand
ATACCGTTGGAATTAAGGCTGATCCATTTGTCTTTGTTCAAGCTACCATTCTTTAGTCTGAATAGGTTAATAACGAGATAAATGAGTCCGCATAGTAGGTGTGCAATGTGCAAATAAATTAGCACGCTGAGCATTGCGCCTGACGCATTGAAGGTTGTGAGAACTTCTAACGTTTTGTCTTCTCGCGTTTGATCAGGGCGAACATAATAGTAGTTATCGCCTTCCTTCACGAGGGTCTGACCATTCAATTCGAAATAATAATTCGAACCGTACTCACCACTCAACTTACCCAAGGTGTTCCAACGGGATTGCTTTAGTCCTTGTTCGGTTTGTGTAATGGTGTTTCCCATTCCCATGGAAGCCATTTCGTTCCATCCTCTATTCTGAGTAAAAACGAATGCTATTCCTAAAATGAAAGTTGCCAAAGTCAAGTAAAATGCCTTTGACTGACTTCCTGCTTTCAGGGCTTTTAAAGCCATAATTAGCGTTACACTGCTTAAAACTATCAGTGCGTTTCCAACCCAAAAAATACTTGGTGGTTGAATGTGCACCCACAAAAGTTTTCCATAAAGTACCATGATAGCACTGGTAATTCCTCCGAAGAGCATGACCACTGCGAAAATTACTAGCCAAACAATCATCTTTTTCGAACGCAGTTCTACTTCGGGGTTTTGACCATCAAAAGGATTGATTTGTTTAAAGTCTGTGTTTTCCATTAGATTTTATCTATTACGTAGGCAATTTGAACAATGGGTAAATAAAAGAATGAGGCAAACATAACTCTGCGTGCATTCAACAAGGTTGGTTCTTTGAATAAGTTGTAGGCCAAATATGAAATCCAGATACCTGCTGCAGAAACTATTACCGCTGCAATGTTACCAACCATAGGCGTTTCAAGCGGAAGCGTCCAAGGTAGCAGACTTACTGGAATAAGGAAAAAGCTGTACACCATGATTTGAAAGGCGGTCTTTTTATCTGGCATTCCGTTAAAGGGAAGAAGTTTGTAGCCGCCTCGGTTATAGTCTTCGTGCGACACCCAAGCGATGGCCCAGAAGTGAGGGAACTGCCACATGAACTGAACTGCGAATAAGATTCCAGCTTCAAGACCGAAGTGATTCGTAGCAGCTACATATCCGAGCATGGGTGCTATTGCACCGGGAAAAGCTCCAATAAAAACAGCCCAAGGAGTAATGCGCTTTAATGGCGTGTAAATAAATGCATAAGAGAGAAAAGCTGCAAAACCAAGAATTCCTGAAGCGGTGTTTAAGTAATAAAACAGAATGAAAATACCGAGTCCTGCCGCGGTTAAGGAAACAAACCAAGCGCCCAGTGGAGAGATTCTATTTGTTGGAAGCGGACGGGTTCTTGTGCGGTGCATAAGAGCGTCCCATTGACGTTCGAGAACCTGATTGGCACCATTACTTCCACCAGTCAATAAAAATCCAGCGAGTATGAGCCAAACCATTTTGGTGTAATCCCATTCCTTTGCGCCCATTTCGTAGGAAAGAACACACGAAACAACAACCAAAAAAGACAGACGCAATTTGAATAAATCCAAAGCAGCTTTGATCTTTGCGATTAGACCCGATTTTTCTTCAACCGAAACTTCCATTTCCGCTTCACTCATTTTTTGCAAAAGTACTGCTTATTGTCCTTCAATAATTAATAATCCCAACGTCTAACAGAAAGCAGTCCCTTACGAATACCAACCATTAGCCAAGCTTCTTTGAACGCATCCACGCGTCTGTCTTCCGAGCGATAGCGAGCAAATCCAAACACCTGAAGTTTAGGTGCTAACTGATAAGCAGCTTCGACATTCACAACAAACAGCGTACTTCTATTTCCTTGAAGAATATTGTTTCCGTATACACTCCATGGATTCACATAGGACTGGAAAATATTTCCGCCGACATTGCGGTTAGAGTCTCTTCCAAAAGCCGCCCAAACGATGCTAGCTGAATAATTCCAAGGACCCTTGTAATAATTTATTGAAGTATACCACTCATAGAAATTAGCGCCTAAAGGATGAGCCAAGGGCTGACCCATGTGCTCCCACGCCTGCACATCGCTTCCGTGTGTATAGGTGAAGGGCCTAACAAAAGACCATTCGGTAAGAAAAGATAAACCTTGAATTTTCTTCGGGGTTAATCGCATGCCCAATTGCATTCCGAATTTATTTCCCCACCAACCGTTTCTGTTTCGAATTTCACTCAATAAAAACTCATCAAGAATCACTTGTCCATAGATTCCAAACTCTTCGCTGTGTGCATATTTCCATGATCCACCCAATAAGACGTTGTCGGCGGAGCCTTGTGAGAATTCGGCAGGGCGATAGAACAAAAACGGATTTAAATAATGAAGATCTAATTCTCTGTGACTTGCGGAATCGCGCGCTTGCCAAACCACCATTTCATGCGCAGACACCGACCATTTCTTATTGATCTTCCACTCCAACGTGTGAACTGCAACGTACTTTGGATTCAAATCGAAATGATCTCCCATGCGCTGGTAGCTGTGGGTTCTCGACCATAGATTGGTGAAGGTTATTTTCTTTCCAATCTTCGTTTCTAACAGCATGAATGGAAGGGCGCTGGCGCTGGCTGAGAGGATTAAAGAACGATAGCCATAACCGATATCTTGTCTTGAATTACCTAGCATCCAAGTGAAATGCTTGTTCAACTTTCTCGAATAAACTACTGCTGGTATAGCCGCAAAAGCAGTAGCTCCAGAATCGGGTGTTAGCACTCTTCCAAAACCCGGAAGGGTTCCCAATGAATCT
>JBEIFO010000314.1:0-2789 GCA_040382375.1 Crocinitomicaceae bacterium | reverse complement strand
GATATCACTGCTCGGCTGATGAATAACCACGAAGATGAGCTTACCGCGAAGGGTCAACTCTTTCAGCAAGTCCATTATGTTTTCTGAATCGCGGCTGGATAGTCCGCTTGTGGGTTCATCTACGAACAATACTTCGGGCTCGCGCATAAGTTCCAATGCAATGTTCAAGCGCTTGCGCTGTCCGCCGCTAATGGTCTTGTCCAACACGTTTCCAACACGAAGATCTTTGCAGTCTGACAGTCCAACATCTTGAAGCGTTCGCAATACCATCTTTTGCAAATCCAACTTCGACTTTCCTTTAAAAAGAAGTTGCGCGTTGAAATACAAATTCTGAAACACCGTGAGTTCTTCAATTAAAATATCGTCTTGAGAAACATACCCCATGAGGTGTTTCAACGATTCTTTCTTGTTGAAAATACTCTTTCCGTTTATTTGAACATCGCCGTATTTCGGACGTGTATTTCCATTCAAGATATTTAGCAGCGTCGATTTACCTGAACCGCTTCCACCCATGATACCAATTAAATTTCCGGAAGAAGCTCTGAAACGCAGTGTTTCCAATGCTTTTTTTCCATTTGGAAAATCATGAGATATTGAATTGCATAGAAAATCTATTCCATCTAGATGTTCGGAAGCTAAGAACGAATGAAGCACATCGCTGTAGAAAACAGGTTTGCTTTTCGCTCCACGAATGGAAGATCCCGAAGAGAAAGCATATACCGAACTCGGAGTAATTGAACTTCCGTTCAACTTCAATTCGTCGGTTCCCACATAACGAAAGAAAAATAAATTTTCTTCCGGAATACGGAAGAAGATAAGTTCTCCAGATGGCAGATGACTGTGTTCTTGCCCATCTGGGTTACTCATGCAGAAGAAATAATCAGACGATTCAATTTCTTTCGAGTGAACGAAATGAATTATTGCCATGCGCGTCTTTTCATCCATGTGAAACGCATCGGCCACGGTGTATAAGAACTCGAGGTCTTGCTCTTTTTGCTCTTTGTTGGTGAAAACAAATTCCACCAAACGGACAAAAACAAGGAAACGCTCATGATGATTCAAAGAAGTATGTATCTCTTCGCACAAGCGCAGGACTTTAACACTAGTCATAGCCATATGCTTTTCAGCATTGGCTTTCGGCTTGTGGTACAAGGCAACGTATTTCTTGTAATCTTCAAGAAACTCTTTAATCTGCTGCTGACTTAACTTATTCCCTAAAAAAATCGAAACAACTTCATATCCATTCGTTTTCTTATCGCCCGAAATAATGGCGAAGAGTTTCAACAGAGCTTGTAGAATGGAAGAGTTCATGGTGTTATTCTACGTGCAAGAAACACAATTCGTTGCACTGAAATGGAATAAGGAATTGGAAGTTTTCAACCTAAGAACTGTGTAATTCCTACTTCGTAATATGAAAATCGGAGATTTTATTCCTACGTCGTAATTCCTATTACATAATTCCTACTGCGTAATGGGAAAATCGGAGATTTTATTCCTACTTCGTAATTCCTATTACATAATTCCAACTGCGGAATTGGAATTGAATTGTTGAGAGACAGTCGAAGACATTCGCCCAAAGGGCATTCGTGCTTGCACATTCGTTGCTTCGCAACATTAGCCCTTCGGGCATCAGTTGCAATTGCCGTTGTAATCAAAGCATCCTTTCCAATCCCCATTGCTATTCCCGGAAATATCCGGACCGAAGGTGAACGGGCCGCCGATCATGCGCGGGGCGTCTTGATTTACGCGGAAGTTGCCGTTGGCGTAATCGCAGAAGTACGGAGATTGGTTGTTCACCATGCTTTCCCAGCTGTTGCCGTCGTCTGAGACATCAACGTCGGTATCTACGAGGCAGTATTTGAATTGCACTTGTTGAAGTTCGGGATCTTTAAGGTCTACCACGAACTCACTGAAGTCGCCGAGGGTGGCATTGTTTCCCCACATGATGCAGTTGCGGAAGAGACAGTTTGTGAGCGTTCTGGTTTGAATATTCTGATTAACGTCTTCGTAGTAGTTGGTGAGATAGAATGCTGGAGAGGTGCGGTTGCCGTTGTTCCAGTAGTTCGCGAAGGTGCAGTTGTCGAACTGATAAGTTCCGCCAACACTCAGGTTGGCGCAACTTTGAGCACAATTGGTTACCAACAAATTATTTCCATAAATGGAAGAACCTTGTGCGAATAACCCCACTCCAGACATGTTGTCTATCTTGGTGTTGGTAACGGTGAGTGCGTAACCGGTGGCGCTGGTATTTCCAAGTGTATCGACTTGAATACCCATTCCTCCATTTTTAATAATGGCGTAATTGATAGAACTTGAGTTGCATTGGTAGAGCCAAATTCCTCCGCGGGTAACGGAATAGATTCCAGGCCCTACTCCGGTTTCAATTTGCACATCGTACTGAATGCCCCATTGTCCGGGCAGTGTAGCGTAATCGGCTTCTAGCCTATCTCCTTCAAAGACCACTTCGTTGTTCAGGCTACCGGCAATATTGAGTGAGCCTTTGTAGACGAATAGTCCTGATTTCGCATGGACGTACACGTGTGTTCCTTCGTTAATTGTAAGGTTGCAACCTTCATCTACGGCAACAATACCGTAGATCACATGTGTTTTATCGTTGTTCCAAATTTCTCCGCAAGGCAAGACATAGAGTTCGTTCTGCGTGGTTCCTCCGTGGAAATAAGCATCTTGTCCCCATGCGGCCAGTTGCACCACTTGGTTGTTGCCGTTCGTGTTGAATAAGATTTGATCTTCAATCACGTAAGGGGTGTTCGAGTTCGTTGGATCTACGG
>JBEIFO010000313.1:0-2798 GCA_040382375.1 Crocinitomicaceae bacterium | reverse complement strand
TTCTCTCATTTCAACTATGAAAAATTATCTTTTAATTGCATTTACTTTTTTAAGCTTCAGTAACCTTTTCGGTCAAGCCTATTTCTTAAACGGAGCGGCTATTGCAACAGGTAACGATTGTTACCAGCTCACTCCAGCTATATCCACTCAAAATGGCACCGTTTGGTATGCCAATCAAATCGATTTAAATCAACCCTTCGATATTTCTTTTGAGATGCTTTTAGGCTATACAGATTTTAATGGGGCGGATGGTTTGTGTTTCGTTTTGCATACGCAAGGAACGACGGCTATTGGCGCAACTGGCGGTGGAATGGGTTATTTGAATTTCGGGACGAGCCTCGCAGTTGAGTTTGATACGTATCAAAATTCTGCTGATTACTCTGACCCCACTTACGATCACATTGCCATTCAAACTAATGGTAATGTAAACCATAACCTAGCTGGAAACCTAGCTGGCCCTGTTCAAATGAACGCGACCAATGCAAACACTGAAGATGGACAAAACCATCCTGTTCGCATTGTGTGGGAGCCCTCAACGCAATTGTTCTCTGTCTACTTTGAATGTGTCCTTCGTCTTCAAACGACAATCGATATTACGAATTCAATTTTCGGTGGACAAAACATGGTAAACTGGGGATTCACTGCCGGTACTGGTGGGCTTTCAAACATACAGGCGGTATGTCTAACCCCCGACATTTTAAATACGACAAATGAATTAACCATTTGTCCTGGAGCGGCTGCAGTCCTAACAATAAGCGGTGCCGATGTAAATGGAACGTTTGATTGGTCTCCAACTACTGCCTTAAGCACTTCAACTGGTGCAAGCCCTGTTGCCACTCCAGATACTTCTACAACTTATCATGTAGTATATACCGATTTGTGTGGAATTATATCCGAGCAAGACTTTGTTGTTACCGTTGAACCTTTGACTATTGATGCTACCGCCCTATCTGATATCAACTGCGCGAATCCTCAAGCAACAATCAATTCAATAAGCAACATAAATGGTGTCACCTTCATGTGGATTACCTCTGGTGGAAACTTCACGACAGGCACAAACGCATTTACTGTTGGTGTTGACGCACCAGGGTTATATACGGTAATAACCGACTACCAAGGAATTTGTCAGGCTCTCGATACAATAACCGTCGTTGCAGATTATTCCGATTTTCAAATCATAACGGGCGGAACGCAGCAGTTGAATTGTAACAATCCGAACGGAAGTTTATCTGCTATGGTGAATGGATTTCCCAATGCCGCTTTCAATTGGACAACTACCAACGGAACTATCAATGGCGGCTCAACTACCCCAAGCATTAATGTTGCTAATGCGGGAATCTATACCGTCAATGCCACATTGAACAACAATTGTTTCGACACAGAGAACATAACAGTAACGGCAGATTTTAATATTCCTACGGTTAATCTTTCTTGCTTTTCCGGTTTGAATTGTCTCACCCCTAGCGTGTCAATTAGTTCTGCGACAAATGCGACTACTCCTGCATACACTTGGACTGGGCCTGGAATTCAATCTGGACAAAGTACTTCTACAATTACCATTGATGCAGCAGGAACTTACGCATTAACTGTTACCGATAATGTCAACGGATGTGAATCAAGCGCGAATATTTCAGTAGCGGAAAACTTCACTATACCCTCAGTAACCATCGGTGTTCAAGACACCCTAAGTTGTCTTCATCCAGTTATTCCAATTTTGAATGTCGCCGTGAATAATTCAAACGACTATAGTTTAGCTTGGAGCACCATCGATGGTTTTTTGGTTGATGGAATTAATGGAATTAATCCGAATGTTTCAGCTACGGGAGATTATTTAGTTATTGCTACAGACAATGCTTCTGGTTGCACTGATTCGCAAATCGTATTTATTTCGGAAAGTTCTTCGAGTCAGTTTGCTATTGACTTGGTTCAATATCCAACCATTGTAACGGTTACTGACGGAGATCTATTGAATCCTTGCTGGACGCCTTTCCTACCTGGACTTGGGCAAAGCGAATTGTTTTCTTTGTTTAATACCTTCGAGTTGAAAATTTACAATCGTTGGGGTGCACTTGTTTTTGAAGCATCAACACCCACGGTTTATTGTCCAGCAAAAGACGAGCTTGCGCAAGGGACATATTTTTATACTTTAGTCCTGTCCTCCATATGCGGAGGTGTTGAAAATTTCCCAATATCTGGAACCTTCTTGGTGAAGTAAACGTAATGCAATAGCTACCTTTGTTTAGGTTGGGAAACCAACTAAACAAATTCTTATTGAACTAAATTTTCGTTTATGAGATATAGACTATTCGTCCTATTCAATGTGTTGTTTTTATTTTCTATGTCGTCTATGGGAGGTCACTCAGCCCTGCCGGCGCCCACGTTCCGGGGACTCATTGATACAAACTTTTCACAACTTATTAATTTTTACAAGGAGTCAAGTGCGAACTTGGCTCCTTTCTCTTATTTTTGAACACTAACCCTTATAATTAATCAAGATTTATGTCTGAAGCATCAACTCAGAAAGGTCATCCTAAAGGACTGTACCTACTCTTCACCACAGAAATGTGGGAACGCTTTTCTTACTACGGTATGCGAGCGTTGTTCACGCTTTACTTGACCAAGGCCCTATTATTCGACAAAGCACTGGCTTCTGCTATCTATGGAGATTACACGGGATTGGTATACTTAACTCCGCTTATTGGCGGATTCGTGGCCGACCGTTATTGGGGACATAGAAAGTCAATTATTGTCGGAGGTGTCTTACTGGCACTTGGTCAGCTCTTGATGTTCACGAGTGG
>JBEIFO010000312.1:0-2805 GCA_040382375.1 Crocinitomicaceae bacterium | reverse complement strand
GGCTTTCGTGTTTACGATGAACGTGTTGTGAGTGGGTTTAAGACCTTTTGTATGGTTCGAGACACATTGAATTAAATTGCCTAAAACTTTCATCTACGGAAATTGAAAAAGATGGTATATTCACGCTGAAAACCTAAACATCGCAAGCGAAAAGTAAAACAACTTTAAAACTGATTTCAATTAACTTTCGCTCTTTCTATCTAAATCAAACGAACATGCACAAGAAAGCTCTTTTATTTTTCGGACTAGTCCTTTTTTCAATACACGTTTTCGCTCAACAATACGGCGAGATGATTGATGAACGTGATGGCAAATCATACAAAATTGTAAAAATTGGCAACCAAATTTGGATGGCCGAAAACCTAGCCTTCCGACCACAAAGCGGCGTTTTTACAGCTTACAACAACGACCTTACGAACATTAAAACACATGGGTATTTGTATGACTATGCCACAGCTTGCAGTGTGTGTCCTTCTGGATGGAAACTTCCTTCGAACACCGATTTTATTGAGTTAACGAATTATGTGGGGAGTGATTACAAACCTAAACTTATGAAGGTCGGCTCTTGGTCAGTAGATGAAAACGCATCGAATGTTTATGGCTTTTCCGGCGTTCCTTCGGGAATGAAAGACCACGTTGGTAATTTCAGAGCGTTAGGAATTGGCGCGTTTTTCTGGTCTTCTACCGCAGCATTCGAAGTCTTCTGCTATGCGCGAGAATTAGGCAAAAATGCTGGTAATTATGCCAGTGACCAATTCCCAACTAACAGAAACATTAGTATGTCGGTAAGATGTATTCAAGACGGATCGTCTTCACAAATACAAAATGACACCGAAGAGGTTTCAGACGAATACCAAGAATCGGAATACGAAGAGCCTGTAACTCCTTCTTACGGCGCTGACCATCCTATTCAAGTTGGCACCACCGATTACGTTGTTTATCAAACACAAACCTGTAATGAAGGACAAGACTTGTATTATAACTACACTGAGGAATATAAGTGTGAGGCGAAGAAAGCCGCTTCAACCAAAATTAAAATCGAGATTCACTTAAACGACCCTATGTACAATGAAGGAACTATAACCATCAATGATCTTAAGACGAAAGAGATAACGCCAATAGATGTTGAACATATTGAGCTAGATGAACAGGGAAATTCCATTTTCACTTTTTCAATAAGCAATCAGCCACACATGTTCATATTAATCCCCTCTAAAAAAGAATTGATTTGGTATTCTGAGTGGGGACATTGGATGGAGCATTATTTCTACAAATAAATCATCAATCAAAAACATATTAAGTAAAAACCATGAAACTAAAAACAATAATCGCATCGGCATTAATAGTGGGAACTCTTTTCTCTTGCGGAAACGAAAGTTCAACACCTGCACCTGCACCCGCAGCCGCCTCAGCAACTAACACAAATTCAAAGGAGTCGGAAGTCGAAAAAAACAACAACGATAATCCAAAGGATGATTCGCAAAACACATCTTCCGCAGTTAATCCTAGATATAAATATTTGTTAGGTTCTTGGAAGGGAAATTTACGTGATAAAAAACTGACTGTCGTTATTGAAAACATTCAAGGAAATGTAGCTACCGGATACAACATTGCTGGAAGCAATAGACGACCTATTTCTGGAACCATTATGGAAGACGATAGAAATTCTGAAATGGAATGTGCTATATATAAACTAATTTTGAAAGAACCGGGAGACGATAAGTGGGACGGATTCTTCACTCTTTATTTTTACAATTGTCCACAATGGGATGAAAACCATGAGAACGAATGGAATTCATATTATGCCGCTGGTGAATGGAAAGCATTCAGTGGAAAGCTTTCGGGAGATATTTATCTTTCTAAATAATCTTTGTTTTCTGGACTTGAAATGGCTGTCATAAAAAGACAGCCATTTCTTTTTGCATCTTCTTCGCTTCAGTAGCAGCAGCACTCGCGTAATCTGCGCCAGATGAAGCATACAAGATAGAACGACTGGCGTTCACTAACAATCCAACTTTGCTATTCATTCCGTATTTAACAACATCTTGCAAACTTCCGCCTTGAGCGCCAACGCCAGGAACAAGCAAAAAGTGATTTGGAATAATTTGACGAATTTGAGCAAGGCTCTCGGCCTTTGTAGCTCCTACTACGAACATGGTGTTCTCATCGGTTCCCCAAGACGCAACATCGCGAAGTACTTTTTCAAAAAGATACTGCTCTCCTATTTTCTGTGTTTGAAAATCTTTCGATCCTTCGTTTGATGTAAGAGCCAAAACAATTGCCCACTTGTCTTGAAATTGCAAGAAGGGCGAAACACTGTCCTTGCCCATATAAGGAGCAACCGTGATGCTGTCGAATCCGTAGGTTTCAAAAAATGCTTTCGCGTAATAACTCGAAGTATTTCCAATGTCCCCGCGTTTAGCATCTGCTATCGTGAAGTGTTCGTTTCCGATATAAGCAACAGTTTCCTCAAGTATATCCCACCCTTGTCTTCCCATGGCTTCGTAAAACGCCAAATTAGGCTTATAAGCCACCGCAAACTCTCGAGTGGCATCAATAATTGCCTTATTGAATTCAAGCGCGCTAACGCCCGCAGGAAGCTTCGATGGGTCAGTATCCAATCCAACGCACAAGAAACTTTTTCTTGAACGAATTAATTCTACCAATTTCGCCTTGTTCATCTTATGAATTTCCTTCTTTGAGTTTCTCTGTGTTCTCGGCTAATTTCAATGCTTCAATGACTTCGGCTATTTCGCCGTTCATGGCAGCATCTAAATTGTATAATGTCAAATTAATTCTATGATC
>JBEIFO010000311.1:0-2848 GCA_040382375.1 Crocinitomicaceae bacterium | reverse complement strand
TCGAAGGGTAAATTCAATAGGCAGAGTATTCTAGGGGTGGAAGGAAGTCAGGGTCCTTATCGCCTGCAGGGTGCGCAAGGGGAGACATACATCACCGTTCTCGGTGGCACCGAAGACGTTTATATCGATGGAAAGAAACTCGTTCGCGGACAAGACCAAGATTACCTCATCGACTACAATTCTGCTGAAATTATTTTCACACCTCGAAATCGAATAACAAAAGACAAACGTATCGTCGTTGAATTTCAATATAGCGACCGACAATATGCACGTCCATTAATTACCGCCGACTTCGAGTACACAACCAAAAAAGGAACAACCTACGTGCAGTTTTTTCAGGAACTCGATGCAAAGAACCAACCCTTACTTCAGACCCTCACAGCTGAAGATCGCGTTACGCTTATGCAAGCAGGTGATGCTTTTTCCGGGGCAATTGTTAGTGGAATTGATAGCACAGGATTTCAATCTGATCGCGTTATGTACGCGCAAAGAGATACGCTAGCATTCACGAATATTTTAGTTTACTCAACAGATGCAACTGTTGCAGTGTTCACAGCGAATTTTACGTTTGTTGGAAATGGGAACGGCAATTACATTGAAAACGGATTTTCTTCTTATGGAAAAGTTTTCAAGTGGGTAGCCCCTATAGACGGCATAAAGCAAGGAAACTACGAACCCGTTCAACGACTTACCGCACCAAGAAAACAGCGTATGGTTGTGGCAGGACATACCGCGAAGTGGGGAACGGAAAATAACGCGTGGACCATGAATGTGGAAGGCGCTTATTCCGATGTCGATGCTAACACATTTTCTAATTTGAACGATCGGAACAATCAAGGCTTTGCAATTAAAGCCAATGTCAAAGAAAAAATCTCAAGAGGTAAGGAAGGCCGTGCCTGGCTTTGGGAGATGAATACAGAGAATCTGTCTTCTACGTTTTCACGCATTGAACGTTTTCGAGAAGTTGAGTTTGAACGAAATTGGAACACTCGAAGTATGTTGAGATACGGCGAGAGCGAATGGATTTCAGAAGCTAAAGTAGTTCGTCAATTGAACGAAGGAAAGCACATTACAGTAAGTGGCGCACATTATGAAATTGGAAAGATATTCGAGGCGAACAAAGCAAAAGTTTTGGTGAATGCGAACATCTTTGAACACGCAAAAATTCAAATCGACGCTTCTGCTTTGGAAACAACTGGCGCAATAGCATCTTCGTTCATTCGCCAGAAGGCGCATCTTTATAGGGAAGGCAAGCGTTTTACTTTTGGCATTCGCGATGAGCAAGAGCTTAACACGTTTACTGTTGCACAACAGTCGTATAAATTTTTCGACGGTGAAGCCTACTTCCGTTCAACAGATACCACCCACCGTGCATTTAAGTTGTTTGTTCGAAATAGAAAAGATCATGCGTTCATAGTTAACGGTGTTACACCTATTTCAACCGCCAATAATTACGGAGTTGAATTTCGAAACACAAACAAAGGAGGAAGTTATTTCGCAATAACCGCAAGCAACAGACAATTGGTTTCCTTGAATAGTTTAGCCCTTATAAAACCGCTGAGTAGTTTACTCGGACGAATCGAATTTAGAACACCACAAAACAAATGGGCGCAGCTGAATTTGTTTTACGAAACGTCAAGTGGGTTAGAAGCCAAGCAAGCTTTTATATATGCTGAAGTCCCTGCTGGACAAGGCGTATACGTCTGGAACGACTACAACGATAACGGAATAAAAGAACTTTCGGAATTTGAAGTGGCGGCGTTTGCTTACGATGCGAATTACGTGCGTTTGCCGGTTCAAACAACCGAATACCAAAGCATTTATACCACTTCATTTACGTCTTCGTTGAACTTGAATCCGCGTCAACTGAAAAATAAAAATACCTTTCTGTACAACACGCTGAAGTCATGGAGTACGCAGTTAATGAGTCGCGCAGAACGCAAGTCGACTTTCGGAGGATTGGAACATATTTCGCCTTTGTATGACAATGAAACATATTTAGTTTCTGCTGGAAATGTACTGCGCGGCACGTTGTTCTATCGCAAGTCTGATCCAAACTTTAGTGCCGATTTCACCACACAACAACTCATGAATAAAGCGTTTCTTCTTTCCGGATTTGAAACACGTGTTGAGCAATCGCAAATTCTGAATTTCAGAAAGTCCATTGAATCGAGTACACAAGTTCTACTTCAATTGACTTCAGGAAGGAAAGAAACATCATCCGATTTTTTAGCGACGCGAAATTTCGCTTCCACCTACATCACTGCAACTCCTTCGTTCGCGTTTCAACCTACAAACAACAAACGTTTTTCAGTCTTAGGCGAATATGCAATCAGAAAGGGCCATGCAAGTGAATCGTCTTTCCACGCGCAAAGTATTTCTTTGGGCGCAGACGCGCAAGTAGAAGCGAAGAATGGTCAGTTGTTCAAGAGCGAATTCAAATACATACGTATTCAGTTCGAAGGCGATGCAACCGGACCTGTGGTGTACGACGCATTAGGCGGATTACAAGCAGGAAACAACCTCACGCTCGCATGTGCATGGCGCAAAACTATCAATCAGAATTTGCAACTTTCGTTGAATTACAACGGAAGGAAAAGCGATGGTCGCGATATCGTTCACGCCGGAAATATGAGTGTGCGTTTGTTGTTTAACTAAACCACATCATAATTTCTTCCAACTGCGCTGCAGGCACATCGAGCTTATTCTTCTTGCGGTATTGATTCAAGTTTTGGTGCAAGGCTGTTGGCTTGGTTTCCTTCAATTTATCCAATGAAAGAAATCCCATGCTTACGATAGCCTCTATCCAATGCGCTTGAATTCCTTTCGCTTCGAAAGATGCCACATC
>JBEIFO010000310.1:0-2857 GCA_040382375.1 Crocinitomicaceae bacterium | reverse complement strand
TGTCCAAGACCTTTTCCTTCCGAGGCTCCTTCAATAATTCCAGGAATATCGGCCATAACGAAACTGCGATCGTTGCGGTAGCGAACCATTCCTAAATTCGGAACAAGTGTTGTAAACGGATAATCAGCAATCTCAGGTTTAGCAGCAGAAACAACTGAAAGTAGAGTAGACTTTCCTGCATTCGGAAATCCCACCAAACCAACGTCTGCAAGAACTTTCAATTCAAGAATTTTCCATTCTTCCACGCCCTCTTCACCAGGTTGCGCATAATCTGGAGCTTGATTCACAGCGGTCTTGAAATTGTGATTTCCTAAACCTCCACGTCCACCTTTTGCAATGATGTATTCTTGTCCTACCTCATTTATTTCACAAAGTACTTCTCCCGTTTCAACGTCGCGGGCGATTGTGCCTATTGGAACTTCCAAATACTCATCGCCCCCTTGCTTTCCTGATTTGTGTGAACTGCTTCCACCTTCACCCGGTTCTGCAATAACGTGCTTACGGAACTTTAAGTGAAGGAGAGTCCAAATGTTTTGGTTCCCACGAAGAATAATGTGTCCACCGCGTCCGCCGTTTCCTCCATCAGGACCTCCACGCGGAACGAATTTCTCTCTGTGCATGTGTCGAGACCCAGCACCGCCGTCGCCTGAGCGACAACAAATTTTTACGTAATCAACGAAGTTTGAATTGCTCATGCTAATGTGTCTATTGCACTGAACAAGCGATTAGAGATCTCATCCAACTCACCAATTCCGTCTATTGCAAAAAATTTATTTTGTCCTTTATAATACTCAGCTACTGGAGCTGTCTCTCTCTTGTACACTTCAATTCGATTTCTAACAATCGAAATATCACCATCATCGGCACGTCCAGAAGTTTCAGCGCGGCCTAACAATCGCTTCTCTAATTCAGTCTCTTCAACTTCTAAAGCCAACATGCATGAAATACTTTGTTCTTTTTCACTTAACATTTCGTCAAGTGCCAAGGCTTGCGGAGAAGTTCTAGGAAAGCCGTCGAAAATGAATCCTTTTGCTTCAGGAAACGCTTCCAACTCACTCTTCAACATGTTAATAGTCACTTCATCTGGAACCAAATTCCCCGCGTCCATGAAGCTTTTTGCAAGCGTACCTAAGGCTGTAGCTTCTTTAATGTTTTTGCGGAAGATATCTCCTGTGCTCAAATGCACAAGGTTGTATCTATTTACTAAACGTTCGCTTTGGGTTCCTTTTCCAGCACCCGGAGGGCCGAAGAGTACAATGTTAATCATGTCTTTAGGTTGAATTGAGCTGCAAATGTACAACACGCGCATGGTTTTCGTGGTCTTTTCGGCCATCTGAATTATCTTCGCAGAAATAATGAAATTATGAATTACGATGTTATTGTTTTAGGAACAGGACCAGGCGGATATGTAACTGCAATTCGCGCGAGCCAATTGGGATTGAAAACGGCGGTTATCGAACGCGAAGCCTTAGGCGGAATTTGTTTGAATTGGGGCTGTATTCCAACTAAAGCTCTATTGAAGAGCGCATCGGTTTTTGAATATATTAATCACGCGAAAGAATACGGAATTGAAGTTACCGGCGCCAAGGCAGATTTTGCTGGCGTGGTGAAAAGAAGTCGCGGTGTTGCCGACGGCATGAGCAAGGGCGTTCAGTTCTTAATGAAGAAGAACAAGATCGATGTGATCATGGGAACTGGAAAAGTTTTAGCTGGAAAGAAAATCCAGGTGACGGCTGCTGACGGTACTGTTTCTGAAGTAAGCGGAAAAAATATCATCATTGCTACAGGTGGACGTTCACGCAGCTTGCCGAACATGCCACAAGATGGAACGAAAATTATTGGATACCGCGAGGCTATGACTTTAGCAGAGCAACCAAAGTCTATGGTTGTTGTGGGGTCTGGTGCAATAGGAGTGGAGTTCGCTTATTTCTACAACGCCATGGGAACGAAAGTGACCATTGTTGAATACGCAGCGAACGTTGTTCCAGTGGAAGACGAGGATATCTCAAAAGCTTTGGCGAAGTCGTTCAAGTCTGCAGGAATTGAAATTCACACATCCTCAGAAGTGACTTCAGTAGACACTTCAGGAAAGGGATGTAAGGTGCATGTGAAGACCGCTAGCGGAGAGCTCGTGATCGAAGCCGACGTTGTATTGTCTGCTGCCGGTGTGGTTGCGAACATTGAAAATATTGGATTGGAAGATGTGGGTATTGTTACCGACAAAGGAAAGATCATGGTAGATAAATTCTATCAAACTAACATCCCTGGTTACTATGCAATCGGAGACTGCGTGCCGGGTCAATCGTTGGCTCACGTAGCAAGCGCGGAAGGAATTACTTGCGTTGAAAAAATTGCAGGACACCATCCACAAGCTATCGATTACAACAACATCCCAGGTTGCACCTACTGCTCTCCAGAGATTGCGAGTGTTGGTTACACCGAGAAGGCTGCGAAAGAAGCTGGATACGAATTGAAGATTGGTAAATTTCCATTCAGTGCATCAGGAAAAGCAAGTGCAGCTGGACACAAAGACGGTTTCGTGAAATTAATTTTCGATGCGAAATACGGCGAATTGTTAGGCGCACATTTGATCGGTGCGAACGTTACTGAAATGATCGCCGAGTGTGTTGCATTGCGCAAGTTGGAAACAACAGGAATGGAAGTGGTGAAAACCATTCACCCGCATCCAACCATGAGCGAAGCCATTATGGAAGCGGCAGCTGCTGCGTACGGCGAGGTGATTCACTTGTAAGAATAACATGAAAAAATACGTTGTTGCACTCTTGAGCTTCTTGTTCATTTCGCAGTTGACTTTTAGTCAGGCGGGAGGAACAAGTTGCTCAAATGCAGTGACGCT
>JBEIFO010000309.1:0-2857 GCA_040382375.1 Crocinitomicaceae bacterium | reverse complement strand
TTCGAAAATAAATTCGAAAGGTTTCATGAGTTTCTTGTCGCCTATGGCTGCGCTTATATTATTCAAATCGAATTCTACTTTGTTGTAGGCCTCGTATTCGTAGGCATCTAATTTTTCTCGGTTGTTAATTTTTTTATTGGCAATCACTTTTTTCATGAGTGCTATCGCTGGATTGGGTTCATCTTTCGGACGAATGACTACAACGCTGGTGGTGTTTTCATCTGCGAGAGCAAAGTTTATTTCTCTGGTAGAACCTTGCTTAACATAGAATGACTGTTGTGCATAACCCATGCCTTTGCAGCGCAGAGTGTCACTCGAATAATAAGTTTCAATTCTGTATTTGCCGTTTTCGTCTGAAGTGGTTCCTGACTTTGTGCCAACGAAATAGACAGGAGCAAAGGGGATAGTTTGCTTGCTAATGGCATCGACTACTGTTCCGAACACGATAGTTTTTTGCGCAGAAAGCGCAAGGGAAAAACATATCGATAAGAAAAGTAAAAGTCCTTTTTTCATTCCTTACGAAGAAACGAAAAAGTTTTTAATGCTTCAAGTCGATTAACTAACGTTACCCATTACTTTTTGTTGAAAGCTTGCAATCCTTCTTCAAGCCAAGCTTTGAATTCAGATGTTTCAACAATGCCGCTCTTCACTTGATTCATCAATTCTTCCCTTCCTTCAGTCATTGGATCAATAATGGCGTACATAGGTTGAGAGTTGTTGTTGAACGTTTCAATTTCGAAGGCAGACCATAAGTCTCCGTATGTTTCAATTTCCTTTTCAATTCCGGCCCATTTGGTTACAATGGTTTCTTTCAATTCAGCAGGTAATTCTTTCTTGTCATCAACATAAAGGCTCACAACAACAAATTCATTTTGTAATAAATCTAAAACTTCCGGCCAAACGTGTTCTTCCATTTTTCTACAATTCACACAAGCATATCCTGTGAAATCTACAAACAAAGGTTTGCCTTCTCTGCGGGCACGTTCAAGAGCAATTGTGTAATCGTGTTCGCAAAGCAATCCATGCGGACAATCACTTGGATAGGCATATGAATAGCCAGTTGGGGGCGCAAGTCCGCTCATTAACGGGAGCGCATTGTATGAAGTGCCTTCTTCATTAACGAATAATCCACTGGCCAAATAAACCACCCACATTCCAACTATCGTTGTGAAAACAATTCGGAATTTCGAAAACTTTACAATAGGACTGTCGTGCGAAAATTTGATTGCTCCAATTAAATAGAGGTACATTCCAAAGAAGATGATTACCCACAATCCCATGAACACCTCGTATTTCAATAAATTCCAGTGAACCACTAAATCTGCTTGTGATAAAAATTTCAACGCAAGCGCTACTTCTAAAAATCCGAGTACCACCTTAACAGAGTTCAACCAACCACCTGATTTTGGCAGGCTCTTCATCATACCCGGGAACATCGCGAACAACGCAAAAGGAATACCGAGGGCCAATCCGAATCCACCCATTCCTACAGTCAATTGAATTGCTCCTCCGTCTTTTGCAAGAGAACCCGCAAGTAAAGAACCTAAGATTGGACCGGTACAAGAGAATGAAACAATTGCCAAGGTAAGCGCCATAAAGAAAGAACCTAACAACCCACCGGCTTCAGCATTTTTGTCCATCTTATTCGCCAATCCAGCAGGAAGAGTTATTTCAAACAATCCGAAAAATGAAAGTGCGAACACAATGAAGATGGCGAAGAATACAATGTTTAAAGGAACATTGGTGGAAATGTCGTTCAGAATATTTTCGTTAATCTGATCTAAGAAGTGAAACGGCATCGAAAGCAAAATGTAAATCAAGAAGATGAACCCACCGTAAATCAACGCTTGGAAAATTCCTTTCTTACGGTCTTTGTTTCCTTTTGTGAAAAACGCAACAGTCAATGGAATCATTGGAAATACACACGGAGTAAGCAAAGCAACCAATCCGCCCAAGAATCCCAGGAAGAACAATTGCCACATGTTTCCATCATGTGAAGTTCCAGAAGACACACTTCCGTTTTCTAAACGAGTCGTTAACTTTTCCTTGTCGTCGCGAATGGTTTGAATCCAGTATCTGAATTTAGTTGTTGTAGGTTCTAATTGAATTTGCTCTTCTTCTGTGGCTGCGGTATCTGCAGGAGTTACCGATGCGACAGCACCATCAGCTGAATTCGGTGTTACTTGTAGTTTGAATTTCGACTCTATCGGATAACATGCCTTGTCGTTACAGGTTTGACCTTGTATGGTTCCTTTTAAAGTGAAAGGAGCTGTTCCAATAATTTTAATTTTTTGCTTGAATACAGCAGCGTTTTCAAAATAGTTTACTTCACCTCCTTGCATTTCATCGTAATGGGTGATGTACTTTCCTTCCGTTAATTTTCCAATGAGTTCAAAATTTGCTTTGTCTGCATTTAATATCAATTCAGTTGGAAGGGCATATACATTAGGGTCAGTAGACGGACTGGTCGAGTATAAATGAAAGCCAGTTAAAATGGTAGCTTGAAATTCAATTTCAGCTTCGTTATTTGGTAAATTAATTAGACTTGTTTTCCATTTAACCGGTTCTACAATCTGTCCTTGAACACTCCAGGCCGAAAACAAAAGTGCAAGGGTCGCAAAAATCTTTACTGATAAATTCTTCATAGCTTCAAAAATAGTTCAATTCAATTTGACTTAGGTGAGGCGCATCACAAAAACCTTTTTGGCTGATGCCTCTATCTTATAATCCTCGGAAATACAGAGTCCAATAACCGCACCAATCTCATCTTTACTCACTAAAACCGGATAATTCTTTTTCTCATTCATCGGAATCTTAGCTTGCACCAAGACATCACTCACCTTTTTCATTCCCTTCA
>JBEIFO010000308.1:0-2872 GCA_040382375.1 Crocinitomicaceae bacterium | reverse complement strand
TATTTAAAGACTTCTCCCGTAGCTTTTACGAATTGAATGAAGGCAACTGGAGAAGAATAGTTTTCTGCAATTTCGCAGCCGTCTGTGCGATATATGGTCAAAAGATTGTTGCAATTCAATGTATCTATTTCGCTGAACTGAACCGAATAAACATTCGGTTTTTCATTTTCTTCAGAAAAAAAGTATTTCGCTTTGGGAATACCGAATCCGTGAGCGTAGTCGAAGTACGGAAAAAGAGAACCGCTTTTTCGGATTTCAGACCAAACTTTTTCTGTGTCCCATTCTGGATGAAGTTGACGCACACATGCAGCGAATCCGCAAACGAGCGGAGTTGCGAATGATGTGCCTTGTATTCTTTTGTACTCGCCATCTTCTGGGTACAATAATTCTCCTGGGGCACATACGTCGGGCTTTAATCGTCCGTCTGAGGTAGGTCCAACGGAGCTGAAGCTAGAAATGTAACCCGTTGTTGGATTAACAGATCCGACGGTTAAGATCCGTTCTGCATCTGCGGGTGCACCTATAATTTCCCAGTCGTTTTGAAATTCATTTCCAGCCGCATTAACTACTAAAATCCCTTTATCCATCGCGGTGTTCGCAGCAATACTAATCTTGCAAGTCCTTCCATTTAAATCTTTTCGTTCATACAATTGATTGGTGAAACTCAGCGATGAATTCACAAGACTTGCACCTTTTTCATCGGCCCATTCTAAAGCTTGAATCCATTGAATATCGTTCAGGAATCGAAAGAATCCCATATTCGGAGTTACACGAGCAAGGAGATAATTAGCTTCTGTAGCTAGGCCGAATTGAATGGAGTCGTTCCTTCCAGCTAAAAATGTTAAGACCTCTGTGCCATGAAATGAATGGGAATAGACATTTTCAGATTTGTTTAAGAAATCTTTAGTGGCAAGAATTTGATCGTTGTTAAAGAGATCAGCCAGTTGATCTACATTGTCGGCATTGGTGAATCCAGCATCGAAAACTGCTATAATGGTATTCTTACCAAAGAGTTCCCTCGAAATAAATTCGTTCGGCTGCATGAGATCAATTTGATTTTGGGCCTCCATTGTTTCGCTCGTTGGCATGGATGAACTATCGCAAAGGGTGACGGGCCATTCAGCGGAAAGAAGCGAATGTTCTTGAAGTAATTCAATTTCTTGGACACACGGTAATTTCGAAATAAAATTCCAATTGTCTGATGTTGCAGAAACAATCAAGGCGTTCAGCCATCTGCTTGTCCCGAAGGTGCTGTCTGAATACAATTCAACCAAAGAAATATATTCGTCATTCACAGGAACGTCTCTGTCATCCCAAGCAATGCCTTGTAAAAATCTTCTTTCGATAGAAGCCGGTGTGAAATTCTTTTGAAAGGAATTGTCGTGAAGTCCTTTGTCTTTGAAAATTACATATCCCCATTGTTGTGCATGAACTTCTGTGCTGAAGGAAAGAAAAAATGATAGCACAAGAAAAAAGGTAATGGAACGATTCCGCTTATTTTTGCTCGAATTGAAAAAAGAATTCATTTATGGCGAATATAATTGATTTACGCAGTGACACCTTCACACTTCCTTCAGAGGAAATGAGAAAGGCCATGTTTGAAGCGCAAGTGGGCGACGATGTATTTGGAGAAGATCCAACAGTGAATGAGCTGGAAGCTTATGCTGCAGAGCTCTTCGGAATGGAAGCCGCCTTGTTCTGCACCAGCGGAACACAGTCGAATCAGATTGCCATAAACGTTCATACGCGTCCGGGAGATGAAGTGATTTGCAGCAACCTTGCTCACATATACATTTATGAAGGCGGTGGAATAGCATTGAACAGTGGAAGTTCTGTTCGTTTGATTGAAGGCCCTCGCGGCATGTTCACGGCAGAACAAGTGAAGGCGAACATCAATAACAGAGCAGATGTCCATTTACCTAATACCTCGTTAGTGTGCACGGAAGACACCGTGAACAAAGGGGGAGGAGCCATTTGGGATTTCAATGAAATTTTGAAAATTCAAGAAGTGTGTAAAGCAAATGGAATGGCTTTGCATTGCGATGGAGCAAGACTTTTCAATGCCTTAGAAGAAACGAAGATGAGTCCGGCTGAATACGCGAAGGCATACGATTCAATCAGTGTGTGTTTAAGCAAAGGACTTGCAGCGCCTGTTGGAAGTTTCTTGGTTGGTTCGAAAGATTTTATTTTGAAGGCACGTCGTCGTAGAAAAAGTATGGGCGGAGGAATGCGTCAAGCCGGATTCCTTGCAGCAGCAGGTCTGCACGCTATGAAGGTTGAACGCTTCCGTTTGCATGAAGATCATGCGCATGCGAAAGCAATTGGAAATGTTTTGAGTGCAATGCCTTATTGCGCCGAGATTATGCCTGTAGAAACGAACATTGTTATTTGGAGACCTACTGGTAATTCTTCAGCAGAGATGATAGAGAAATTAACTCCTTTGGGAATTAAGTGTTTCCCTTTCGGACCGGTATGGCTTCGATTTGTATTTCACAGAAACGTTTCTTCAGACCAAGTTCAGGAGTTGATAAAGAAGCTTCAGGGGTTGTAATTAGACGAAGGGTTTACTCAACAACAACACTCTTCTGAAGCTGCATATCTTCAGCAATAATGCGCAAAGAATAAACGCCTGAAGGAACATTTGCATTCACGAAAGTGGAAGTGCTTCCCGAAGCAATTCTTTCAGAGTGAAGTAATTTCCCAGAGATGTCATACAAACTCCATGATGCGTTTTTCAACGCGTCGTGGTTAATGGTAAATGATCCGTTAGATGGATTCGGGAAAACATTTAAAGATGCTATTTCCATCTCTTCAATCCCAACGCAATCAGTAATTGTGAAAGTATAAGGATAGGTGCATGAGTTGTCATCGG
>JBEIFO010000307.1:0-2875 GCA_040382375.1 Crocinitomicaceae bacterium | reverse complement strand
AATGGAACCGACAGCCTAGAAATTCTTCTTGTGGCTATGGGCATTCAACCCGGTGATGAAGTGATTGTTCCGGCCATTAGCTGGATTAGCACAGCGGAAGCCGTAACAACCGCAGTAGGTGTTCCGGTGTTTGTAGATGTAGACGAAGATTTTCTCATTGACATTTCGAAAATAGAAGAGCGCATTACAAACCGCACCAAAGCGATCATTCCAGTTCACCTATACGGAAACCCTGTTGACATGAATGCGCTAATGGCGATTGCAAACAAACACGGTCTCCTCGTTCTAGAAGACTGCGCGCAATCGCATGCTGCGACCATACACGGACAAAAAGCAGGAACCTTCGGACACGCCGCAAGTTTTAGTTTTTACCCCGGTAAAAACTTAGGTGCCTACGGCGATGCGGGCGGAATGGTGACCAACAACGACGAGATCGCGAAAATCGCCCGAGCCATCGCGAACCACGGACAAGAAGGAAAACACAACCACACCCGCGAAGGAAGAAACTCGCGCATGGACGGTATTCAAGCAGCTGTGCTCAATACAAAACTTCCGCACCTTGAAACGTGGACAGAGGGACGTAGAAAGAATGCGCAGTTGTATCATTCACTCCTGAATGAAAAAGTTCAACGTCCTCACGAACGTGAAAATTTCCGTCACGTGTTTCACCTCTATGTTATTCAACACGAAGACCGCGACGGACTAATGGCAAAACTGAAAGAAGCACAAATCGATACCGCTGTGCACTACCCCGTTCCAATGCCATTGATGCCGTGTTACACTTCACGCTTTCATCACACCGAAGCCGATTATCCAGTTGCAGCAAGACTAGCAAAAAGAATTCTTTCGCTTCCGATGTATTCGGAACTGACACACGATCAAATTGCCTACGTAGCCGAGCATGTAAATGCCAACTACTAAAAAACATATCATACTCGTTAATTACGACTTCCCTCCAAACAAAGGAATCGGAGGAAGACGTTGGGGAAAATTAGCCAAAGAATTCGCAGAACAAAATTGCATTGTTCATGTCATTAAAGCCGAAGCTTTAAGCGACACAGAAAAATCTGTTTGGAGCGAAGAGGTGAACAGCAGAAGCATCTTCGTGCATGCACTGCCGCGCGTCTACCCTCAAATTCTACTCACACAACCGTCGAAATTTTTCGAAAAACTTCAATACAGAAAAGCGCTTAACGCAGTCAAAAAAAATTACAAAGGCACTCCCTACGATATAAGCCTCGGTTGGGAAACACATCTTGTTCCCAAGTTGAACGAACTCGCAAAAAAACATCCGATTAAATGGGTGTTCGCAACTGGCGCCCCTTGGGACATGCTTCGCGTAGTTGCCGAATGGAAAAAGGAACATCCATTCATAAAGTACTGGGCCGACTTTCGCGACCCTTGGTTGAACGCACGGAACTACGGAATGCCTTTTTTAAGTCCTGAAAAGAAAAAGGAAGAAGAAGAAAAAACACAAAGCGTAATTCAACACGCCGACGTTCTTTCTGCCCCGGCCATTCAAATTCTTGAACACTTTTCTTCCTTGAATTTTATTCCACCAGACAATAAAAAATTCTTTCACCTCAAACATTTTCACTCTGAACCAAAACTAACCGAACAATCATTCGGGTTTTCTTCTCGTGAGATTACCATTGAATACGGAGGGGAAATTTATTTAGATACAGAGCCCTTTTTGGAAGAAATGTCGAAAGACCTCACAAAACTACGTGAGTCCGACCCTGCCTTGTATGAGAGATTGCAGCTTAACTTTCATTCCACCAGCTTCGAAAAAATAAAAGCTATTTTCAAACACCACCCCTGTGTTCGAATCTCTGATTCCATCGGAAAGAAAATCGAAGATCGCATTACGCAAGCACATTGGTGCATCATTTTGTTAGCTGATCACAACAAAGATTTCTTCACTACAAAGTACTTTGAATACCAAACGCTTGGAACTCCATACTTATATCTAGGCGCAAAAGGAGAGGTACTCCAAACTATAGAGAACGAAAACAGAGGAACAACTTGGAGTAATTTCTTTCAGTCGCTATTGAAAAACGACCCGATAGATAGTCAAATATTTATTCAAGAAGCCGACGAGAATAATTCACTTTCTTTCCGTGTTAATGAGATGTTAGAACACATGAAATCCTTCGATTAATTCATGAAAATTCTATTCTACTCTCCGCACCCAACACTATACTTCGACGCGCCAACTGGCTACGGAAGTCACATGCGCGGAATGGTGAATGGATTTAGAGAAGAAGGACATACCGTTGAGATTTTAGTTTTAGGAAAAAAGCCGCAATCTGAATTTACACAAACGAATTCGCGAAGTATTAAATCAACTCTTAAAAAAATCACACCGAGAATTATCTGGAGAACGCTCAAAGAAATTCAACAATTTCAATTCGATAAACACGCAGCCAAAGAACTTCAAGAAGCCGTTCAAACATTCAATCCGGATCTGGTTTACGAACGTTCCGCATGGATGAGCAATGGGAGCGTTGAAGTTCTGAAACCCTTCAAAATAAAACACATTGTAGAAATTAATGCTCCGTTCGAGGAAGAAGTAAAAGAATTTGAAAACGCATCTTCCTTCATTGCATTCGTTGGCAAAAAGAAATTGAAGCACTTGTTACAATCGGCCAATCTTGTTGCACCCATCACGAGTTCACTTCAAAAACACATAGTTAAAAATTACGATATCAATCCAGGTCAATGTCTCGTAGTTCCCAATGCCATTGACAAAGCAGAAATTCAGATCACGGATTCACGCGTTGAAGAAATTAGAAAAGCATTAGACTTAACGAATAAGACAGTGATTGGTTTTGTCGGATCTATTTTCCCCTATCACGGCGTTGACAAGCTGATT
>JBEIFO010000306.1:0-2877 GCA_040382375.1 Crocinitomicaceae bacterium | reverse complement strand
GTGATTTCCGAATAAAACGAGCTCATCCAAATACGTAAGCCCTAAAGCATTGTCGTCGTAATACTCTTTGTTAGCAGGAAATTCCATGGAACCGATTGCACCTTCCACTGAAAAAACAGGAACATAAGCCACGGCGCGATCGAGCAAACTGAAAGATTGGCCCAACGTATCGACGTAGAATCCTGTACCATCACTATTCAAGACTCTAAACATCGGAGCTCGCTGCTGAATATCAACATGTAAAATTCCATCTACGCCTAAAAACACATTGCACGATTGAACTGCTGGGTGACGATCAACGGCTACTTGAATGGCACCAACATCAATTTGATTTATGGGCGTTCCAATCAACATTCCAAAATGAACGTGAACAATAGAGTCCACTTCTCCCTTTGTAATTAACTCATTCACCCCGTCACCGCGTTGAATACTAATTCGCACTTCTGGTACAGGTTGAACGTTGTGTTTTGAAATCGAAAAAGCCCACAAAGCTAGCGTTCCAGCGCCCGTAAGCACAAAGAACACCAACACTAAAACCCTCATGAACCAAGAGGATTTCTTCGCTGTATTTTCTTTTTCGTTTTTCATTTTACACGCCTTTCATATATACTTCCAACGGAGAAACGAGAGAATCAATATCCCCTGCTCCTAACGTTAACAGCACATCAAACTGCAGTTTATTTAACAAGGTGAAGATGGCATCTTTCTCTACAATGTATTTATCGGTCTTTTGAATTTTATCAAATAGCCATTGTGAATCAATTCCCTCAATGGGTAATTCCCGTGCAGGATATATGGGTAATAAAATTGGAATATCTAATAGCTCCAGACTTTCCGCAAATCCATCTGCAAAATCTCTTGTTCTTGAAAACAAATGCGGCTGAAAAATTCCTGCAATTTTTTTATCTGGAAACAATTCACGCACCGAACGAATACAAGCTGAAAGCTCGGTCGGATGATGCGCGTAATCATCTATATAAACGCCACGCTCACTTTTAAAGCGCACGTCAAATCTTCTTGCAACACCTTTGAAACTTGAAAGAACAGCTGGCAGTTCATTCAACTCAACGCCAGCTAAAAGCGAACAAGCCATAGCCACAACTGCATTCTCCACATTGTGTCTTCCAGGCAAACCCAAACGAACACCTAACAACTCTCCTTGTGGAGAATGAAAATCGAAAACATAACTTCCTTCTTCAATCCGAATATTCGTCGCGAAATAATCGGCTTCTGACAAGATACTGTAAGTCAAAACACCTTTCCGCTCTGCCATTAATTCGTCGTGAATATTCAATTCCTTTTTCACAACAACATTCCCATCTACACGAGTTTGTTTCAAAAACAAAAGGAAACCTTCACGGATACTCTCTTCGTTTCCATAGACATCTAAATGATCGGGATCCATGGAAGTCAAGGCCGAAATCTTCGGAAATAAAGTCAAAAAACTTCTGTCGAATTCATCCGCTTCCACCACCGTGCGTGAAGTATTCGAAAGCAAAACATTGCTATTGAAGTTGGAAGAAATTCCACCTAAAAAAGCATTGCATCCGATGGTTGAATGTAGAATGTGCGCCACCAATGTTGACGTTGTGGTCTTGCCATGCGTTCCGCCAATGGCAATGGTTTCATCGAGTTGAGTTATATAACCCAACAGCTCGCTGCGTTTCCAAATTCTAAATTCATGTTGAAGGAAATATTGCAGCTGAGAAGAATCTTTTGGAACAGCTGGTGTCCGAACAACAAGCACTTTCTCTTTCGGTGTTGAATGAAGAAGTTGTGGCAAAGACATTACGCTGTCTTCGTATTGAACTGAAATTCCTTCTAACTCGAGCTCTGTGGTCAAGGCAGTTGACGTGCGATCGTAACCCATCACATGCACTCCCTTTCTATGGAAATAGCGTGCGAGGGCCGACATTCCAATGCCTCCAATTCCTAAGAAATACATGACATCACATGTTAGCTTACGCTCTTCCATACACCACTTCAATTAAAGTATCTACAATTTCTTCCGTTGCATTCGGCATGGCGAATGCAGCAATATTCTCTTTCAATTCCGCAATCTCATTTTCGTTTTGAAGAAGCGCGGAAACAACATCCGCCAACTTCAACTCCGCCTCACTATCACGCACCATTAATGCTGCTCGTTTCGAAACGAGCGCCATTGCATTTTTCGTCTGATGATCTTCCGCCACATTCGGCGAAGGCATAAACACCACTGGCTTTCCTACCAACGATAGTTCTGAAACACTCATAGCTCCTGCTCTAGAAACTATAACATCGGCAGAAGCATACACCAACGCCATATCTTGAATGAAATCGTAAAGACGCAAACCAGAAGTTCCTTCGTACTTCGCCTCTAAATTCGATTTGTAAATCTTTCCACATTGCCAAATAATTTGGAATCCTTGCTGAAGCCACGAATTCAATGAAGCTTCAACCGCGGCATTCACAGCGCGTGCGCCTAAACTTCCTCCAATAATTAAAATTGTTTTTTTTGTTGAATCGAAATTCAAATTAGCCAAAGCTTCTTTTTGCGAATAAGGCAACTTCACGAAATCTTTCCGCACTGGATTTCCAGTTAACTGAATCTTCTCTTTTTGAAAAAACACTTCCATACCTTCGTATGCCACACATATCGCTTTCGCTCGTTTCGCCAATAATTTATTGGTAACTCCCGCGAATGAATTCTGTTCTTGCAACACCGTTGGAACACCTGCTGTTCCAGCCGCACGAAGTGTTGGACCACTTGCATAACCTCCAAAACCGACAGCTATTTGCGGACGAAACTCTTTCACCACAGCTTTCGCCTTCAACATGCTTTTCAATATTTTAATTGGAAGTAAAAAGTTCGAAAGCGTTAATTTTCGTTGAAGTCCT
>JBEIFO010000305.1:0-2878 GCA_040382375.1 Crocinitomicaceae bacterium | reverse complement strand
TTGGAAAAAGGAGAGATCATTGAGCAAGGAAGTCATTCAGAGTTAATGACCTTGAGCGGTCATTACCGTAACTTAGTGGAACTTCAATACAAGAAATAATGACCAACGCCGAGAAGATTGTAGACTTCATGTTCACCAACGATGCGTTTAGCCAATGGTTGGGCATTGAACGCCTAAGCGTTGCTCCCGGAATTTGTGATCTGCGTATGACGGTTCGAAATGAAATGTTAAACGGATTTGCCATTGCTCACGGTGGAATTTCTTATTCACTTGCCGACACCGCTTTGGCCTTTGCAAGCAATGCACACGGACTGAAATGTTATTCGGTTGAGACATCAATTTCGCATGTGAAAATGGTTGTTGAAGGAGATGTTCTTACAACTGTGGTTGAAGAGAAAAGTTTATCGAAGCGCATAGGCGTTTATCACATAACCGTTTTCAATCAGAACAACGAAGCTGTGGCGTTTTTCAAGGGTACCGTTCACAGGTCTGAAAAATCTTGGGAAATCGCATAATTTTCAAGGACTTTCTTTCTTAAATCGTAAATTTGCACCATGCAAGAAAATACGCGCGTGGGCAAGGTTTCCCACTTGTTAGAAAAATTATCTGAATCGGCAACGTTGGCCATGGCTCGCATGGGTCGTGAACTGGCAGCAGAAGGGAAACCAGTGGTGAATTTGTCCATTGGTGAACCTGACTTCAATACACCTGATTTCATTAAAGATGCAGCTATTGCAGCTATTCATGCAAACGTTACGCATTACCCACCGGTAAACGGATTCCTAGAATTACGTCAAGCAATTTCAAAGAAATTCAAACGAGACAACGACTTAACCTATTCACCCGAACAGGTGGTGGTAAGCACAGGCGCAAAGCAAAGTTTAGCAAATGTGATTTTGGCGTTGGTGAATCCAGGCGACGAGGTAATCATGCCGAGTCCATATTGGGTAAGCTATGCTGAATTGGTGAAGATGGCAGGAGGAACAGTAGTTGAACTGCACGCGGGAATTGAAAGCAATTTCAAAATCACTGCGGAAGGTTTGAGCAACGCCATTAACGACAAAACGAAGTTGATCATTTACAGTTCGCCTTGCAACCCAACGGGTTCAGTTTACAGCAAGGAAGAGCTTGAAGCATTAAGCAAAGTCATTCTTCAGCATGAAGGTGTTTATGTGATTAGCGATGAGATTTATGAGCTCATTAATTTTGTTGGAAAGACCTATTCCATTGGCGCTTGCGAAGGCATGTTAGACCGTACCATTACGGTGAATGGTGTATCGAAAGCATTCGCGATGACCGGATGGAGATTGGGATACATTGGCGCTCCGATTTGGATTGCTCAAGCGTGTAACAAGATGCAAGGACAAATTACAAGCGGTGCGAATACCATTGCGCAAATGGCTGCTAAAGCGGCGTTGGAAGCAGAGCCGTCTGTTGTTAACGAAATGATAGCGGTGTTCAAGACGCGCAGAGATCGCGTGTTCGAAGGACTGTCGAAAATACCTGGATTGAAGATTAATCTTCCTGAAGCGGCATTCTATTTTTACATAGACGTTACAGCTTTCTTCAACACTACAGATGGTACAACCGTTGTGAAGAATTCTGAAGACATGGCCATGTACTTGTTGCGCAAAGTGTATGTTGCAACAGTTGCAGGTGATGCCTTTGGCGATTCGAATTGCATTCGAATTTCGTATGCGACTTCCGAAGAAAATTTAGATCAGGCCGTTTCTAGAATGGCTCAAGCTTTATCCGAATTAAAACCCATATAAATTGAATAAAGAATCCGTACAGTCGTTCTTCAACTCATTGTCAGAGAAAACCATTTTGGTGGTTGGTGATGTTATGATAGACGCATATTTATGGGGAAAAGTGGAACGCATTTCTCCAGAAGCGCCCGTTCCCATTGTTCACATTCAAAAAAAAGAAAATCGTTTAGGAGGTGCCGCAAACGTGGCTTTGAATATAAATAGTCTGGGAGCGAAAGCAATTATGTGTTCTGTAGTTGGTGACGGATCGAAGGGAGATATTTTCCGTAAGACAGCAAAGGATTTAGGTTTTAGTACCGAAGGAATTATTGATTCCACTGAACGAATGACAACCGTGAAGACGCGTGTTATTTCGGGGGGACATCATATTGTTCGAATTGACGATGAAATTACTTGGCCGCTATCTGCAACCGATGAGCGGAATTTACTCGATTGCATTGATCAGATTTTAAGCAAACAAAAAGTAGATGCAATAGTATTTGAAGACTATGACAAAGGAGTTTTGACTGAAAAAGTAATTGCACAGGTCATAGAGAAAGCCAAGGCTTTGAATATTCCTGTAAGCGTAGATCCGAAATTGAAAAATTTCAAAAGCTATATTGGCTGCTCACTTTTCAAACCCAACTTGAAAGAATTGAAGGAAGGAATGAAGGTTGAATTCGCTGCCGAGGATACCGCCTCTATTGAGCAGTCGTTAGTGAATCTTAGAAACGAATTGAACGCTGAAGGCGTTATGGTTACGCGTTCTGAACACGGCGTAACCTCTTTCGATGGTGAGACTTTTTCCACTCATTCAGCGCACAAACGCGAGATTGTTGATGTGTCAGGAGCAGGCGATACAGTAATTGCAGTGGCTACCTTGGCATTGGCTTCCAATTGGAATTTGTCAGACATTGCTGAGATAGCGAATCTTGCAGGCGGATTGGTTTGCGAGAAAGTGGGTGTAGTTCCAATAGATAAAGAATTATTAAAGTTGGAAGCAGAACGAATTGCAGTTTCAATTTGAACAAAATCGATGTAAGTCGAATTCATGTAAGTATGGAAACAGTTAAGCCGTATAATCAAGGTGGGAAGAAGGAAGAGGTTGAGCAAATGTTCGATCAAATTGC
>JBEIFO010000304.1:0-2908 GCA_040382375.1 Crocinitomicaceae bacterium | reverse complement strand
GCCACCGACGCATACGAGGCATTGGAAGGCGCAGACGCGTTGTTGATCTGCACGGAATGGGGCATGTTCAGAAATCCTGATTTCGATAAAATTGGAAAAGCACTGAAGTCGAAAGTTATTTTCGATGGAAGGAATTTATATGAACTCGACAAAATGCAAGAGTTGGGTTATTTCTACAAAAGCATTGGAAGATCAACTGTTAATCAAGACTAATTATGGAACGCGTACTTATAACCGGAGCTGCCGGATTTCTTGGAAGTCATTTGTGCGATCGTTTCCTGAAGGAAGGGTTCGATGTGATTGGCATGGACAATCTGATTACAGGTGACCTGAAGAACATTGAGCATTTGTTTCCGAACGAGCACTTCACGTTTTACAATCACGACGTTTCGAATTTCATTCATATTCCTGGAAAGCTCGATTACATTGTGCATTTCGCTTCTCCGGCCTCTCCTATTGACTATTTGAAGATTCCTATTCAAACCTTGAAGGTTGGATCGTTGGGAACGCACAACTGTTTGGGATTGGCACGTGAAAAGAATGCGCGCATTATTGTGGCATCTACCAGTGAAGTGTACGGAGATCCTTTGGTTCATCCGCAAACGGAAAGTTATTGGGGACATGTGAATCCTGTTGGGCCTCGCGGAGTTTACGATGAAGCGAAGCGTTTTCAGGAAGCCATTACCATGGCTTATCATACTTATCATGGCGTTGAAACGCGCATTGTGCGCATCTTCAACACGTATGGACCGCGCATGCGTCTGAACGACGGACGTGTATTGCCGGCGTTTATTGGTCAGGCCATTCGTGGGGAAGATTTAACGGTATTCGGCGACGGGTCTCAGACGCGTTCGTTTTGTTATGTAGATGATTTGGTGGAAGGAATTTATCGTTTGTTGATGAGCGACTACGCGCAGCCGGTGAACGTTGGAAATCCGGATGAGATTACCATTTTAGATTTCGCTAAAGAGATTATTAAGTTAACGGGAACCGATCAGAAGATCGTTTACAACCCTTTGCCTACTGACGATCCGAAGCAGCGCAGACCGGACATTACTTTGGCTCAATCTATTTTAGGATGGGAGCCGAAGGTTCATCGCAGTGAAGGATTGAAGATTACGTATGATTACTTTAAGTCGTTGACAACGGAAGAGTTGAATAAAGTAGAACATAAGAATTTCGAGAAATACTCTCATTAATGGAAAAGGAATACTTCGCGCATGAATCTTCGTTTATTGACGAAGGCTGTACCATTGGAAAAGGCACTAAAATTTGGCACTTCACGCATGTGATGTCCAATTGTGTGTTGGGTGAAAACTGCAATTTGGGACAGAATGTGGTTGTGAGTCCAGGCGTTAAGTTGGGCAACAACGTGAAGGTTCAGAACAACGTGAGTATCTACACGGGCGTTGAGTGCGAAGACGATGTGTTCTTGGGCCCCTCGTGTGTCTTCACGAATGTGATTAATCCGCGTAGCGCTGTCGCGCGCAAGGATGAATATCGGAAGACTATTGTTCGTCAGGGCGCGAGTATAGGCGCTAACGCAACGATTGTGTGTGGTTATGAGATTGGCGAGTACGCGTTCATTGGCGCGGGCGCTGTTGTAACTAAAGAGGTTCCGGCGTATGCATTGGTTGTGGGGAATCCTGCGCGCCAAACGGGCTGGATGAGCAAGTTCGGGCATAAGTTGCATTTTCATGCTAACGGTGAAGCTGTTTGTCCGGAAAGCCAAGAACGGTACGTTCTTGAACGAGGGATGGTGAGAACTGTGTAATTGGAAAACCGGAGGTTTTATTCCTACTTCGTAATGGGAAAATCGAAGATTTTATTCCTACTTTGTAATTGGAAGTTTGTTGTTTTATGCAAAAAGCATGAAGCATTTATTCATTTAGATGAGAAAGGATCTGAGACACTAAACCATCCATTTTAGAGAACGCAAACCATCGTTTACCAAGATCTTTTAAGGACGCGCCAAGATGATAGAGTTCTTTTTCATCGAGGATTAAGAATCGGTCGTGAGCGTTTTTTAGAATTCGAATCTCGATCGATGGATATTGCGCATTGTGTTTTTCTACATCGAGTTTCAATTGTTCTGTCAATTTTTCAGTGTAAATGGTACAGTATACTTTTTTGTTTCTTTTTGAAAGCTGAAGCAGTGTGGTTTCATCAATGTAGTTATCGATGAGAATAATTGACTTTTTCGCTTTACTTATAAGTTCACTGCTGAATACATAAGCGTCGAATATCTGGTCGTTGAAAAAGATACCGGAACTCTGAGTAAACGTCGGCTCAAGTTTTTGCAATATTTTCTTAATAGAACTTTCGTGATCTGTTATTTGATTTTTCATTTGCTCCATTTGCTGAAATAATACGATATATCGAGATGATTGATTCCTGTATTTTACGAAGGATTCAATGATATATATACTGGTTTCTATCGCAGTAGGACTTTTCAAAACAGATGATAACATTGCAACACCGTGTTCAGTGAATACAAATGGCCGGTATTTAAAATGTTCTCCTCTCGCCCTTTTCAATGATTGATTCTTTAAGGTCGCAATTTGCGACCTTAAAGAATCTACTTCATTCTCTTCCATTTGAATCATGAAGTGACTGGGGAATCTTTCAATATTTCTTCTAACTTGTTCAAGAAGTCTTTTCGTTTGTACACCATAAAGAATTGCTAAATCGCTATCTATCATTACCTGCATCCCTCGAATCGTGTAAATACGCGCTTCAATTTCTGATTTAATAAGGTTTTGTTCCATTGAGCAAACCTATTTCGCTAATTTGGAAAAAGTACTAATTTTTATATGCAGTTTATATGCTGTTTATTCGCGAGAAGCTCATCGTCATTGGATGTCACAAATTGTGACTTCCAATTTCAAGGTCGCAATTTGCGACCTTG
>JBEIFO010000303.1:0-2924 GCA_040382375.1 Crocinitomicaceae bacterium | reverse complement strand
TGCGCACCAATCCCACTGTTTGTTGCAGGTAGGTAAGCAATAATCCAATCGCGGTTCCGATCACCGCTCCGGTAAGATTGATGAAGACGCCTTCCAAAATAAATATATTTCGAATGGTGGCTTTGGTGGCCCCCATGCTATACATCACGTGAATGTCTATTTTCTTTTCAATAATAAGGAGGGTAAGGGAAGCTAAGATGTTAAAGCTTGCAATGATTAAGATGAAAACTAAAATGAGATAGGTGGCCCATTTCTCGCTCTGGTTCGTTTTATACACCAGTGCGTTTTTATCTTCTCGGGTTTGAACTTTGAGGTCAGGAAGTAGCACTTGCAATTCTTCTTTCAACTTATTTAAATTGGTGTTGGGTGAAGTTTGAATTTCAAGTGAAGTAAACGAAGAGTCCATTTCATAGAGCTCACGCGCTAAGCGGAAGGGCAGGAAAATATATTTCTTATCGAGTTCGGCATTTGCTGTGAAAATTCCAGTTACACGCAGGTTTGTTTCGTTGAAGGCATTTTCACGGTTGGTTGAAAGTCTTCTTCCTGCAACCGGAGTTTTAATGTTCAGAATAACGGGCTGATTTAATGATGAAGGAAATTGCAATTCTCCACGAACACCAAGCCCCACAACGGCATAATTTGCCGAATCTTCTTCCAGTAAAAATTCACCGGAGTAAACCATACTGTCGGTGGGCAACGTTTTTACATAGGCGGCTTCAATTCCTTTAATGGTGGCCACTGTGTTGGAATTGTTGTATTGCAACCAAGCATCATTTTCAATCACTTTTCCAATTAAAGTAACACCTTCAAGCTGTTGAATTTTTTCGAAAGGAATGGTTTTCTCTTCGATTTGCATTCCTTGTTTTGCAACAATGGTTATGGGCGCATCGAAGCTCGAGAATAAGTCTTCAATAAGAAGTTCGAGTCCGTTGAAGGCGCTCATTACAAGAATCATTGCACAAGCAACAAATGCCACAACGCTCATCGAAATGAGCGAAATGGCATTTATAATGTTTCGCGATTTTTTCGCGAACAAATAGCGTCTAGCAATGAAGAGCGATAGCTTCACGAATTATAGTGTTCCGCGTCTTTCTTGTTCGCGTTCAATGGATTCAAAAAGTGCTTTGAAGTTTCCTTTTCCAAACGACTGTGCGCCTTTTCTTTGAATAATTTCGAAGAACATGGTTGGTCTGTCTAGAACTGGCTTCGTGAATATTTGAAGCAAGTATCCTTCGTCGTCGCGGTCAATTAAGATTCCCAGTTCTTGAAGCGGAGCAAGGTCTTCGTCAATTTTTCCAACACGATCTAATACGGTTTCGTAATAGGTGTTCGGAACTGTTAAGAATTCAACACCGTTATTTTTTAAGGCAGTAACCGTTTCAATAATGTTATTCGTTGCAACAGCAATGTGCTGCACGCCGGCACCGTTGTAGAATTGAATGTATTCTTCAATTTGACTTTTCTTTCTTCCTTCAGCAGGTTCGTTAATTGGGAATTTAACGCGACCGTTTCCGTTCGCCATTACCTTACTCATTAACGCAGTGTATTCAGTAGAAATGTCTTTATCGTCGAAGCTAACTAGCTGCGTGAATCCCATTACTTTCGCGTAGAATTCTACCCACTTATTCATTTCATTCCAACCCACATTTCCCACCATGTGGTCAATGTATTTCAATCCAACTTCTGTCGGCTGATAAGCAGGTTCCCATTTTACATAACCCGGCATGAATACACCGTTGTAATTTTTGCGTTCCACGAAGTAGTGAAAGGTTTCTCCGTAGGTGCGAATTCCGCTTAGGATAATCTCTCCGTTAGCGTCGTTCAAGCGAATAGGATCAAGGCATGTTTCTCCTCCGCGAACGGTGGTTTCTTCCCAAGCTTTAGTCGCATCGTTAACCATTAAAGCAATGACTTTAACTCCGTCTCCGTGTTGGTTTACGTGTTCGTTAATTGGACCACCAGGACCAAGGGCGGTTGTAAGAACCAAGCGAATTTTATCTTGTTGAAGCACGTACGAAACGGCATCTTTCGATCCGGTTTCAAGGCCGCGATAAGCAAGAGGTTTGAAGCCCCATGCACTCATGTAATAGTGCGCGGATTGTTTTGCATTTCCAACATACAATTCAACGTAGTCGGTACCCAATAGAGGTAGGAAATCTTGTGCGTCAGGAAATATTTTTTCTATTTCTGAACCTGCGTCGTAAACATTCATTATAGCCAGCTTTTAATATAATTTGGATCGTTAATTTGAAGTGCAGCTTCGGTAATTCGAAGCGGTCTGAAAGGGTCTATCATTACCGCAAGTTCTTGCGTTTCTTTTTGACCAATGCTTCTTTCATAAGCACCTGGGTGCGGTCCGTGTGGAATACCACCTGGGTGAAGTGAAATGAATCCTTTTTCAATGTGGTTTCTGCTCATGAAGTCACCGTCTACGTAATACAAAACTTCATCAGAATCGATGTTGCTGTGGTTGTAGGGAGCGGGAATTGAATCTGGATGATAATCGTATAATCTTGGAACGAAGGAGCAGATTACAAAGTTGTGTCCTTCGAACGTTTGATGCACTGGAGGCGGTTGGTGAATACGTCCGGTAATGGGTTCGAAATTGTGTATCGAAAATGCATAGGGATAGTTATATCCGTCCCAACCTGCAACATCGAAAGGATGTGTTGCATACACCAAGGTGTGCATGTGATTTTCCTTTCTTATTTTCATGGTGAAATCACCTTTCTCGTCGTGCGTTTCGAGTTCAGAAGGACGTTTGATATCGCGTTCGCAAAAGGGTGAACTTTCTAGCAATTGTCCGAATTGATTTCTATATCGCTTCGGCGTTACAATGGGTGAAAAACTTTCAACAATAAATAGGCGATTGTCTTCGGTATCGAAATCGATTTGATAAATCATTCCTCTTGGAATGACCAGGT
>JBEIFO010000302.1:0-2931 GCA_040382375.1 Crocinitomicaceae bacterium | reverse complement strand
TAGGTTATTTGCTTTGGCGTCGCGGGCGTATTTAATGATTCCACCTTCCAGGTGATACACATTTTCGAATCCCTTGTGTTTCATGTAAGCCGAAGCTTTTTCACAGCGAATTCCTCCTGTGCAGTACATGAGCACCTTTTTGTCTTTGTCGTTTTGAAGAATATCTTCAACAATATGAAGCTCTTCTCGGAACGTGTCAACGTCAGGACAGATAGCCCCTTCAAAATGTCCAACCTCACTTTCGTAGTGGTTGCGCATGTCAACAACAACAGTGTTGGGATCTGCGAGTTGTTGATTCCACTCTTCAGCGTTTAAGTATTTTCCAGTGTTTGACGGATCGAAATCTGGATCTTCAATTCCGTCTGCAACGATTTTGTTTCGAAGTTTTACTTTCAAGGCATAGAACGATTTTCCTTCGTCAACAGCGGTGTTCAGACGAATGCCGTTTAGGAAATCTATGGTGAAAAGATCTTCAACAAACGTTTTGAAATTTTCAGTTGGAACAGAAATTTGCGCGTTAATTCCTTCCGAAGCTATGTACGTTCTTCCAAGAACATTAAGCTCGTTCCAGCGCGCGAAAAGCTGGTCTCGAAAGCCTTGCGGATCTTCAATTTGATGGTATTTGTAAAACGATACTGTAGTTCGCGGAGTGCTTTCTGCGAGCATGCGTTGGCGTAGGACGCGCTTATCTTCTGTGTTGTATAATTTTTTCACCTGAACAAGTATAGATTATTCTAGATGCTGCAAAGTTAAACCTGAAATTAGATTTCAAACTGAGTTATGTCATCCAACTTTTTTCGAATAAAATCAATATCCATAGAGGTTACCAATTCCATTCGGAAGGGCTTGAAATTCGGAATTCCTTTGAAGTAATTGGTGTAGTGTCTTCTCATTTCGAGAATACCGAGTTTTTCTCCTTTCCAACGAAGAGAAAATTCGAAGTGACTTTTACATGCCTCAACGCGTTCGGCGATGGTCGGTGGTGGAAGCAATTCCTGTGTTTTGAAGTAATGCTTAATCTCTCGGAATATCCACGGATAACCAATGCTTGCTCGGCCAACCATGATTCCATCTACACCGTATTTGTTTTTGTATTCCCACGCTTTTTCAGGTGAGTCGATATCACCGTTTCCGAAGATGGGAATGTGAATTCGAGGATTTTCTTTGATTTTCGCAATGAGCTCCCAATTGGCTTCGCCTTTGTACATCTGAACACGCGTTCTTCCGTGAACAGTGAGCGCGTGAATACCAATGTCTTGAAGGCGTTCAGCAACTTCTTCAATATTCTTCGAACCTTCGTCCCAACCTAAACGCGTTTTCACGGTAACCGGAAGTTTGGTCGCTTTCACAACAGCGTCGGTCATAGCTATCATTTTCGGAATGTTCTGCAGAATGCCTGCCCCAGCGCCTTTGCAGGTGACTTTCGAAACGGGACAACCGTAATTGATGTCTAAGAGATTTGGATTAACAGACTCTATGATTTCGGCACTTTTCACCATGGATTCAATTTCGCTTCCGAAAATTTGAACACCAATGGGTCTTTCGTACTCGAAGATATCGAGCTTCATTCTGCTTTTTACAGCATCGCGAATAAGTCCTTCACTGCTAATAAATTCGGTATACATAAGATCAACGCCCTGTTCTTTGCAGACCATGCGGAAGGGCGGATCGCTCACATCTTCCATGGGAGCGAGTAGCAAAGGAAATTCAGGAAGTTCAATATCACCAATCTTTACCACGTGCTTGGGTTTAGATGGTCATAATGTCTTTGTCTTTCGCGGCTAAGACTTCATCTACTTTTCTGTTGAACTTGTCTGTAAGTTCTTGAACCTTCGACTCTCCTGTTTTTGCTTCGTCTTCAGGAAGACCGTCTTTCTGCGTTTGCTTAATGAAGTCTAACGCTTCCTTGCGCGCGGTACGAATTCCAACACGCGCATTCTCACCTTCAGAGTGTGCACGCTTTGATAAATCACGACGGCGTTCTTCAGTCAACATAGGAACAGCAATCATGATTACATCGCCGTTGTTTTGCGGATTCAAACCGAGGTTTGCTTCCATAATTCCCTTAGAAATTGCATTCAACATACCTTTTTCCCACGGTTGAACATTGAGTGTTCTTGCGTCTGGAGTGGTTACGTTTGCTACATTTTTCAACGGGGTCATGGTTCCGTAGTAGTCTACGCGCACACCGTCTAACATGACAGGGCTTGCCTTGCCAGCGCGCACTTTATTCAATTCGCTTTCTAAGTGAGTAATGGTTTTACTCATTGCTTCTGCGGCCTCGTCGAGGGCCATTTTAACTTCTTCAGACATACTCTTGTTCTGCTTTAAAATTCTACTTTGGTTCCAATGTTTTCGCCAGAAACTAAATTTAGAAGGTTTCCTTCTTTGTTCATGTCGAAAATGATAATCGGCAATTTATTTTCGTTACACAAGGTGAAGGCCGTCATGTCCATGACGTTCAAACCCTTTTCATATACTTCGTTGAAAGTAACGGTTTCGTATTTTGTTGCGGTAGGATCTTTCTCTGGATCTGCCGTGTAGATGCCGTCTACACGTGTTCCTTTCAACACAACATCGGCTTCAATTTCTATTGCTCGAAGTGAGGCAGCCGTGTCGGTTGTGAAGAAAGGATTTCCTGTTCCCGCTCCGAAAATGACAACACGATTTTTTTCTAAATGTCTTACAGCTCTTCTTTTGATGAAGGGCTCGCAAATTTGTTTCATCTCAATGGCGCTCTGCAAACGCGTTGGAACGTGTGCCGACTCTAAAGCACTTTGAAGGGCCATGCTGTTGATCATGGTGGCTAACATACCCATGTAATCGCCTTGCGTGCGCTCCATTCCGCCTTGCTCTGCTTGAACACCGCGGAAGATATTTCCACCACCGATGACAATGGCGACCTCAACTCCTTTTTCCCAAACAGCTTTG
>JBEIFO010000301.1:0-2936 GCA_040382375.1 Crocinitomicaceae bacterium | reverse complement strand
TCGATCAAAGATTAGAACATTGTGCAAAGTTCTATTTCCTCTGTAAATAAGCTCATTGCCATTAGATAACCAAAATTCATTTTGAATCTCAACATTGAGAACTTCATTGAATAAAACGGTAAACACAGTATCAACCGAACAACCGTTCGGGTTAGTAAGAACAACCGCGTAATTTCCATTTTGCAAATTCGGATTGAAGGATCCAACAACTCCGTTGTCCCAACTTATCGAATAAGTAGAATCGCAAAAAATTTCAATTGACCCTATACCTTGTGATGAAGCACTTTGAATAGCATAATCATAGACCATTGGATTGACATCAGGTATGGTTGCATTCCATGCAACAGAACAACCTAACGAATCTGTAAATGTTCCGGAATAATTTCCGGAAGGAAGGTTATTCAAAAACTGCTGATTCAACTCGAAATTCGAAAACAGGTCTCCCCCACTTGCATAAATTTCAATTGATCCAGTTTCCAAATAACAGATAGGTTCATTGACCAATACTTCCAACTGCAATTCAACAATTGAATCGATTATAAATGAATATTCATACTGACAAGCGTTTGTGTCTGTTAAGAAACACGTGTAGGTTCCAGGTGCCAATTCATATCTGAAAAAATCAGTATTTCCATTTTCCCATAGAATACTTTCTTGCCAACTATCATTCAATGCAATTGAAATATCTGCTCCTTGAAAGCAATGGGGTGCATTCACTTCAAAAACAAAGGAAGGTTCAGAAATAGCAGTCACGGCAATTGGAACGCTCAATTCGCAATTCGCACTATCTTGAATAACGACATTGTAATTTCCTTCACCGAGCAATTCACCATAGCTGTAATTTATCCAAGTGTAATCTCCCGTTCCTCCGGTAAGTTCAATAGTCAAGGGCCATGCTTCATTTTCACAAATCAAAGGATTCGTCTGAATGGCATAGGTTATTGGTGCAGGTGGCATATTTACCACAAATGGAATTTCAGCAATACAGCCTATTCCATAATTTGAAATATATGTATGTGTGCCTGGAATAAGTGAATCTAAAAAAGCAATTTGTATTGAATCCTCCATAATCACAGCTATTCCAAATTCATCGTTGGAACACAAGGGAGATTGAATCGTTGCATTGTATAGCGGTTCACTCGTTTGAGTAATTGTCTTTGAGAACTGCAATGAATGGCCAAAACCTGTTGAGACTGTTGCGGTATAGTTTCCTGGCGCGGTGACTTGAATACTGTGTGTTGATTCTCCGGTATTCCAAGTTACTAAAGGCCAATCTTCAATAGACAACGTCAATGAATCGTTTGGTCCACACAAGGAAAGTTTCGATTGATTGATTGAACCCCAAGTTTCTCCTTCAACAAAAACATGAGATGAATTTGATAGCAGATTGTAATAACGATCATTCACTCCATTTTGCCAATTTAGGACTAGAGAATCAATAACTGTATTCACCCCCATTCCCAGAATAATATTTTGTGAATTTTGATTGAGATAATTGTCTGAAGAATAGGTGTATCCCGAATACATCTGCCCATTCATGTAATAGGAATAGTGTGTACCAAAACCATTTCGATTCGAAACTCTACCACGCAAGGAAAACTTCAAATAGTTTCCACTTGGAGTGTTATTCTTGAGTGCAACTGAAAATTGACTGGTCTCGGGAGAAAGCATGACGTCATACTTTCCGTCGTTATTAAAATCTCCTTTGGCTGCGCAGAAATAACCAGCTGGCAAATTTGGAAGTGCTGTATTCGAAAAGGGACTGAAGTAACCGTTTGCATTTGAAAATCCCATTGTGCTGAAATTGGCACTCACTGAAATATTTCGCTCAGTCACTATGAGGTCTTCCCACGTGTTGTTATCAAGATCAAACCAAAGCGTACTCCAACACCATTTGCCTACGTTTAACCCTCGGGAAGGAGCAACATTGCTAAAATAACCCGAAGTATTTTGCATAAGTCTATTTAACGTCGTTGGCGTATTGGAAATGTACAAATCCTCATCATTGTCTCTATCGAAATCTGCCCATGCATTCGACATGGCATCTATGGCTACATTGAGGCCTTTACTCGCTGCTTGATCTACAAATAAAGAGGGTTCAGTGCGGACATAGTACTCATTCACACCGTTGAAGTCGTTTGTAAGATAAATCTCTTGACTCTGATCATTATTCAAGTCGAGAAATACAGGTTGAAAGGTTCTTTTGAACGCCAGCGTTGCTCCATAGTTTATTAAAGAAGAAAAACCACCTGAGGTTGTATTCGTTAATATCATATTTCGTGCACCGGGAAACGCACTGCCGTAATTCGCAATGTATACATCTAAATATGCATCTCTGTTTAAATCGCCACAAGCGACACCCCAACTCCAATTATTTGGACTGTAGGTTATATTCAATTGGGCAGACACATCTTGATAACCGTTTTCGATTTTCTTCCACAATTGATTTGGAGCATCTCTTCGGGTAACTAACAAATCGTTATCACCGTCTTCGTCGTAATCGAACCACACACAGGCCTTTGAATCAGCTGAATTACTAAAAGCATGCTGAAGAACATATGTTCCATTAACGTTTCTGTAATAGCGAGTACTTGAACCAGCTATGCAAAAAGTCAAGTCATCCCAACCGTCTTCATCAACATCGAAAAAACTCAATCCGTTTCCCCAATAACTTGTTCCATTGAGAAATTTAACTCCAATTTCGGCCGCTACATCCGTGAAAATTTGTGCCTGATTTTTTTCGGGAACTAAGATCGTTGTGGTTATACAAATGAAATAACTTATTAGGGAACGTATTTTCATTCTCCCAAAAAATTCTTCCAACGTTCGGTGATGTCTTTCCTATAAGAAATGCTATACTCTATCTGAATATTTCCCAATTTCAAATGACTGCTTCCAACTTCAACCAAGTGCTGCAAATTCACAGCTGATGATCG
>JBEIFO010000300.1:0-2938 GCA_040382375.1 Crocinitomicaceae bacterium | reverse complement strand
ATGCTGAACAAAGCCTTCACGCAGGGCCCAAGCATAGATTTGCTCGCCGCCAATAATAAACACTTCTGTTTCGCCTCCTTCGCGCGAAAAACCCAATGCCCGACTTAGTTCGTCGAAGACCACACAACCTGGAGCGTCGTAATTCTTGTCTCGAGATAAAACAATGTTCACGCGATTTTTAAACGGACGAAATGCGAGTGGAATACTTTCGTAGTTCTTCCTTCCCATGATAATATGATGTCCCTTCGTAGTATCCTTGAAGAACTTCATATCGTTTGGAAGGTGCCACATTAAATCGTTGTCTTTACCAATCTCACGATTCACGCCCATGGCTGCGATTACTGAAATTTCCATTAGATTGCAACTGCTGCTTTAATGTGTGGATGCGGATCGTAGTTTTCAATTGAAATATCGTCCATGGTGAATGCAAAAAGATCTTTCACATTCGGGTTTAATTTCAAGGTAGGAAGCGCGCGGTGTTCGCGTGTGAGTTGCAATTTCGCTTGATCTACGTGGTTTGAATACAAGTGAACATCTCCGCCTGTCCAAACAAAATCTCCCACTTCCAAATCACACACTTGCGCAATCATGTGAACCAACAAAGCGTATGATGCTATGTTGAAAGGAACACCTAAAAATGTATCGCAACTTCTTTGGTACAATTGACAACTCAATTTTCCATCCGCCACATAAAACTGAAACAAACAGTGGCAGGGCGGAAGAGCCATGTCCTCAATGAATGAAGGGTTCCAAGCAGATACAATGTGCCTGCGGCTGTTCGGATTGTTTTTCAATCCATTCACCAAATTCACAATCTGATCGGTTGAGCTTCCGTCTGGATTCGGCCATGAGCGCCACTGGTAGCCGTATACAGGGCCCAAGTTTCCATTTTCATCGGCCCATTCGTCCCAAATAGAAACGCCGTTTTCTTTTAAATATGAAATGTTCGTGTCGCCTTTCAGAAACCATAAAAGCTCTATGAAAATACTTCGTGTGTGAAGCTTCTTCGTTGTCATAAGCGGAAATCCTTCCGCCAAATTAAATCGCATTTGATGTCCGAAAACACTGTAGGTTCCCGTTCCGGTGCGGTCTTCTTTTTTCACACCATTATCTAAAAGGTGTTGCAACAAATCGTGATACTGCTTCATGGTTCAAAAGTAATTGAGGACAATCAAAAAAAAGTGAGGTGTTCAAAAAGGGTTAACCCCTTTTGACAAGTTTCAAAAATTGAGGAGTGAATTACAGCTGAAAGCTCACCCAGGTAGCATCGTCGGTTTGATCTTGTGATCCTTTCCAGGTAGCAAACAAATCATCGATGCCGCATTTGTTGTCCAAGAAGACTTCTCCGCTTTCAATCCATTGAATAAGACCGCTCATGCGCAAGCGCTTGTTCGACACTTCACCTATTTGATCGTAAAGTCCATCTGAACACATGACAACCCGCTTCCCTTTGATGTTCACCTTACCTCCGGCAACATCTGTTCGTTCAAGGTCTAAATGAAGAAACCCTTTCGATTTAGAAATGATCTCCACTTCATTTCTTTCATTCACCAGCATAAGATTCGAATTCAAACTACCCCACTCAGCATCGCCCGTTTTCAAATTAACGTGCATGAGTGCAAGATCAAAACCTGCAACCATATCTGAATATTGAACATCGCGGCGCAATCTCTTCTTCAAATCGTAAACAGTGCCGCTCACAATCTCCTTCACATCAACTGCTCCTACAAGATGACTCGTTTTCTCTGATAGAAAATCACTAACCAAAACAGTAAGCAATGCACCTGCTAAGCCGTGTCCCGTGCAATCTCCTTGAGCAATAAGAACAGAATCGCCTAAATTTTTATACCAATAAAAGTCCCCAGAAACGGCTTCCGCCGAAGTGCTAAATACGTGCAACTTGGGCAATACATCCCAGGCCTCTGTGTGATTCGGTAAGAAACATTCCTGAACAAATCGTGCGTATTGAAGCCCTTGACGAAGCTCTTCGTTTTTCTGATTTAACTCTGCTGTTCTATCAATGACCTTCTGCTCCAATTCCTTGTGCAGAATTTCAAGCTCTTGTGTTCGCTTGGCCAATTCCGTTTCGTTGTCATACATGTGAATGGCCTCTAACACAGTAAGCTCCAAGTCCTTTGGCTCCCACGGTTTTTCTATGTATCGAAACAATCGAGCTTTACTTAAGACCTCTGAAACCGCTTGTAAATCGGCCTGACCGGTAAGCATAATCTTTTTGCTTGCGGGGGAGAGTATTTCCAAATGGCCCAACAATTCACTACCTCGCATCGGAGACATCATGTAATCACTAATAACACACAAAAGTTCTCCGCCTTCTTCAAGTAAAGGAGTTAGTTTTTCTAAAGCACTTTCCCCTGAATTAGCAGTTATCAACTCTATTCCCTCTGGCAAAAAACTTTTTACATGAAGCGATAAGACGCTCAGAATAATAGCCTCATCATCTACAAGAATAATGTATCGTTTACCTCTTATCAATTGGGGTGGGTTTGCGATGCAAGATTAAACTATAATTCGCTATAAAGCCCTGTTTTAGCTTGAAATTATCTGTTTATTCAATGGCCTTACGCAGACTAATAATCGCGCTCTTCCCTTTTGTAATTACAGAGTTAATGGCACTTTGTGCAAGATCAGATAACCCATCTTTTTTCAATTCATTTGAAATTCCTGCAAAAGACAATCCGTCTGGACGAACGCCAATTATTTCCATGCTTGCTTTTAATTGATGAAGCTCATGGCGAAGGGCTAAAATATCCGCACCAACCAAGGCCAATTCCAAACGGTCCAATTGCGGAGGAAGATGAGTTAAATATCCGCTAACAACATCTTTCAACACATGAATATCATTGCCCACGTATTGCTTCAGCATGGAAAGGTCTAATTCTTTTTCACTTGTAATTTCTGCTTGCGCTAACTCTGTTTT
>JBEIFO010000299.1:0-2939 GCA_040382375.1 Crocinitomicaceae bacterium | reverse complement strand
CGGGTAATGCAGCTTTGAAATCGTTTAATGAAAATGGCTCTGCTTGAAGATCCTTTGCTTGCAGCTCTCCTTTACGCAGCCATGCTGAAATGGCATATGGATCAACCGTTTTCTTCAATGAAATTCGGAAGGCAACCTTGAGCTGTTGTTTGAAATAATAATCTTCCCAACCGGTGTGATTTGAGAAACTAAAAAAGTTCAGTAGCTCTGTAGTCTTCTCTTCCATTTTTGTTGTTGAAGGAAGCCATCCCTTACGAATCATTTCAGTAAGGGGAAATTTCTTTGCCCAGGGTATTGCCGCTGTTATGGATCTTTTGCGTTTCACTCGTGCGATGAACTCATCGTATCCCCGCTGATGATTCATCCAGAAGTTCGCTGGAATCAGGGTCACTTGTTCAAACTGCACAGCCATATCTGGAGTAATGGCACTCTTACCATTCATTACTGCGATAATGGTTTTCTCGGGCTTCCCTGTTCGAAGTGCAAACTCTTTTGGACCCATGTTCATCTCTTCTAACTTCTCTGTTAAAGTTTCGCCCGGATGAGGTCTTGTCTGCGGGAAGAATTCATGTTTTGTTTCCATTTTATTTGTGATTAATGGTAATCCTTTATTTCTAAAATTTCTACCCCAGTAATTTCAATCCAAATGAACTGTCCATTTTCATTGGTTGGAATTGGATCTTCCATTGGTGTAAAAACGAGTCGATAAGGATGATCTAAATCGCATGACCACTGCCCTTTTCGATTATGTTTCAGCTCATGGTAATTTCCAGGAAGATATCTGACTTCTTCAAGGTTCATTGCATCTTCCAATTGCGTAAGTCGTAAGATGAGTTTTTTAGCGCGAACAAGCCCAAACTCTTTCAGCAACTTCCGATTGTTTTCAATTAAGCTTCTAAGCCTTCTATCTCTAAATGTAATTTTCACGACAAATATAAGTATTTTTTGATTTACACTATATGTAAGTCATAATATTTTAATACTTACAATGAATCAAACATAAACGCATTTAGGCAATCGCTTAACAAATGGTTATCGGCAAAGAATATCGAATTTGTGATGTTACTGGTCACCTGGTTGAACAGGGAATCATCACTTCAGAAAACCAAAATATAATATTGAGTTTCCTTTCATCTGGCACATATATTTTGAAAATCAATGGATATGCTTTTCAAAAAATAATGGTGCAAAAAGAATAAATTTTTCCAAGAACCTTATAAGTTAATGATCTAGTCACAAATTGTGACTGGTTGACAAATTCAAACAATTACCCTCCACTTTGAAATAAAATTTGATCTAAAACTTTATCCCCCAGCTTCACTGGGGGCATTACCCATGCCGCTCGCAGAGCGAGCTCTAACCAACCCATTTCTAACAACATAGTTCAAACAACATAGTTCAAACAACACAGTTAAAACAACACAGTTCAAACAACGAAGTTCAATAACGTAGTAGGAATAAAACCGAAGGTTTTCCAATTACGAAGTTCCAGAGCCCCATAGGGCGACATGAGTACTGCCCCCAGCAGAGCTGGGGGAAAAAGGTTTAGAATAATACAAATACTAAAGTCCGGAGTACTATCTTCAATTTCTATCCCCCAGCTTAACTGGGGGCATCACCCATGCCGCTCGCAGAGCGAGCTAGTTAGCTACGCAAGAGATTCGAAAAATTAATTCGTACTTTCGCGACATAAAATTCTACTATGGCGCTTATTGAAGAGATGAACAAAAGTGGGAACTGGCTATTTCGTTGGCGCAGCTTTCTTCCTTTAGTATTGTATGTTTTAGCCGCTTCGGTTATTTGGTTTGAATTGGATACAGACAATCCGTTGTTCGATAAAACGTGGGCTTGGACGTGCCTAGGCATTTCATTTTTTGGACAGCTGATTCGTGTTTTGACAATAGGATATACCCCGAAAGGAACTTCAGGAAGAAACACGAAAGAAGGTCAGGTTGCTGAAGTGTTAAATCACACCGGCATCTACAGCATTGTTCGTCACCCACTATACTTAGGTAACTTCTTCATGTGGCTAGGTATAATCATGTACGTTGGTAACTGGTGGTTCACACTTACTTCATGCCTACTGTTCTGGTTGTACTACGAACGCATCATGTTCGCAGAAGAATTCTTCCTTCGAAATAAATTCGGAGACGTTTACATCAAATGGACCGAAAGAACTCCGCCTTTCTTCCCGCGTTTTTCTTCTTGGAAATCTGCACCCGTAGAATTCTCGTTGCGTAACGTTTTGAAACGCGAATACAATGGATTCTTCGCTGTATTCATTTCCTTCGCTCTGCTAGACGCGCTGAAGAACTACGTGCACTTCGGATATTTCGGCTGGAAGGAAATCCTTACTCCGTTTTGGTACACCGCTTTGTTCAGCGGATTCATCGTTTTCATTGTTCTTCGTAGCTTGAAGAAATACACGAAAGTGTTAAACGTAAAAGGAAGAGAGTACAACGTTTAATGAAAACACTTTACATTATTCGTCACGCCGAAGCGGAAGACCTATATGGTCAGCCCGACAGCTTCAGACCACTGACAGAACGCGGAAACCTTCAAGCGTTAGCGTTGGGAAATCACCTCGGACAACTTCCAACAAACTGGATCGTTAGTCCTGCCGTTCGCACCTACTCTACCGCGCATACGCTCAGCACCACCCAAAGTCACAAGCCTGTTCTTCATTTGGAAAAAAGAATTTACAACGCTGAACTTTCAGACTTGCTAGAAGTCATTGAACTTCTTCCAACAGAATGGAACGATGTGGTTCTCGTTGGACACAATCCGGGTGTATCAAATTTGTCTCAATACCTTACCGGAATGCAGCATCCGTTTAAAAAAGGTGCGGTTGTGAAAATTGAACTTGATATTACTGAATGGAACCAACTGATTCAGGGCTGCGGAAAAGAAGACTTTTATTGGTTTCCTTAAAGTAAAGT
>JBEIFO010000298.1:0-2944 GCA_040382375.1 Crocinitomicaceae bacterium | reverse complement strand
TTCAAACACAGCGATTATGTAAATCCGGAAGCTCACAAAGCTTGGGAAGAATGGTTGAAGACTTCGGAATACAAACCGGTAATCAACATTGAGAATCACGATACCATTGGTTTGTTGGCCATGGATTATGAAGGGAAAATTTCGGGTTCATGCACCACAAGCGGTTTGTCATACAAGTTGCACGGAAGAGTAGGAGACAGTCCAATTATTGGAGCTGGACTTTATATAGATAACGAAGTCGGTGGAGCAACCTGCACGGGTCTGGGTGAAACTGTTATTCGTTCATGTACTTCATTCTTAGTTGTTGAATTGATGCGTCAAGGAGCAACGGCGCAAGAGGCATGCGAGGAAGCTATAGCGCGACTGAAATCGAACAATGCCTTCATGACAGATGAGTATCAGGTTGGAGTCTTAGCGGTCGATAAGGCGGGAGATACGGGAGCTTATGGTTTGCGCAGCGGGTTTACCTTTGCGCTCTGCAAAGAAGGTAAAAACGAAATGTACACTGCGGGATCGTTGATTCGTTAATGCAGAATCTTAAAAATTAATTCGCGCATAATGTCGCCATGCGCCATGCTGTTACCTTTTAACCCTTTTAACTGCTCATCGGCATCGCGGAAGTATTTAATGATGCGCTCGGATTTTCCTGGAGAATAATTCTTTTCGCCCTCTTTAAAATTTTGAGCGGCATAGTAATTTACCCCGAGTGCCTTGTAGGCTTCGTCTTTGTTTGTGCTGTTCTGGATAACACAGAGCTTAGCGAAAAAACCATAAAGCGCAGGAATGACTTGAAATAACGGATGATCCTTCGGGTTTTTTTCGAAGAAGTTAATGATCTGATTTGCTTTCATAACATCTTTGCGAATGAGCGCCGTTTGCAATTCCCAAACATTGAAATCCTTCGAGATGCCAATATGGTCTTGAATGACTTGTGTAGTTATCTCATCGCCTGGATTCAATACAATACTCAACTTTGAAATTTCATTGGTAAGTTTATGGAGGTCAGAACCTAAATAATCTGCAAGCAGTTGAGTAGCAGTTCCTCGTATAACAAGACCTTGGTCTTTTACAATATTCTGAACCCACGTCGGAAGTTGATTGTCTTTAATCTTAGTCGATTCAAACGATTTCGTTTTCGCTTTTAATGTTTTAAAGAGGGAGGATCGGCCGTCAACTTTTCCATTTTTATGGCAAAAGGCCAAGACAGTGCTTTGCGTTGGCGCATCGAGGTAATTCAACAAGCATTTGTAGAGTTCCTCTTTTTTCCAACATTTTAAATCCTGTGCTTCGCGCACGATAATCACTTGTTTGTTTCCCATCATGGGAAAACTCTTCGCCATGGATACAATGGATTCTAAGTTTGAATCTTTTCCATAACAAACAGTCAGGCCAAAGGCCTTTTCACTTTCGTCGAGAATTTTGTTCTCTATAGCGTCAGCAATTATATCAATAAAGAAGGCTTCCTCGCCGTGCAAAAGATAAATCGGGGCCGGATTGCCCATTTGAATGTCACGAATGATAAGCGAATGTTCCATGTCTTGCAAATATCGTGAATAGTCGAGTCGCAGCGCAACATTTCAATCTTGAAAAATATACACTAATTTGCACAACAGAATTTTATGATCAATTTCCAATTTCCCTCCTATTCGTTTCGCATTCGCGGAGAATCTTCACGCGAGGTTTGGGACATTGTTCGTAACAAATGGGTAGCTCTTACGCCTGAAGAATTTGTTCGTCAGCACGCCATTCATTTTTTTATTCAAGATTTGAATTTCCCGAAAGGAAGGGTGGGTGTTGAAACTGAAGTTGTTTTTCACGGAATGAAACGAAGAGCCGATTTGGTATTGTACACTCGTGAAGCATTTCCTTTGCTCATTGCCGAATTCAAGGCGCCGACAGTGAAAATAGATGAGGCTGTGTTAAGTCAGACGTTGCGTTACAATTCCGTGTTGAAGGCGCCTTGGTTGTTCATTTCAAATGGACACGAGCACGCGTTGTGCGAAGTTAATAGCGATACAGGAATGGGGAAATGGCACGCCGAAGCTTCCGGTTGGAAGTTTATTCAATAAGTGTTATTTCTTTTTGCCATTCGCTCCAGGAAGATTAACGGTTAGGTAAATGCTCCAACTTCCGTAATCTTCATTCTTGTATTTTCCAGCTGAGAATATTTCTTTAGGGAAATAACGAACTCCGAGAGCCAAGGTGCTGAAACTAAATTTAAGGGAAGTAGCATATTGCCAGGTATTGAATCCTGTTGGATTGTTTTCGATGCGTTTCAATTTAATATCGTCAATTTTTCTAACTCCTAAATATCGGGCATTCAGAAAATAATAGCTCTCCAAAGCCCATTCAACATAGCTGCTGGTTTGACTTCCCTGCTTCAAAATATATTTACGCAATCGAATTTGCGCGTTGAATGCATTGGAACTGTATTTCGCTCGATTCCAACTACTGTCGGGTTCAAAAGACTGAATGGGGTATTTCGAATTCAAGCGTTGGGTTCTCCGGTAATAACTTGCGCCAAAGACGAGTGATGACATTTTAGCAAGGTCTTTTTTGAAGGTGTATCCGCAGGAAAAACTTCGGCCCAAGTCAAGCTTTTGTTTTTTAGAAAGATCTCTATTGTTGGGAATGAAATTTCCAATTTCGTAATAAAAGGATGAGTAGTTGTCGATATTCACTCCCGTTAGTCTGTAATCGCGTGTTCTCTTCATTACAGAATCAATGGTCGACTCAAATAAGATTGTTTGACCAAAAGAAAGAACTGATATTCCAACAGCGAAAAGAAAAAGCAATAGTTTTTTCATGGCTGCGGAATGGGTATCTCGAAGAAATGACGGTCATAGACCACACGAAGTTTGCAGCCTTTGAATTCATCAGCCGGAATTGAGGCGAGGATTTTATTTAGCGGACGAGAGACGTTGTATTTAAAGACTTCTCCCGT
>JBEIFO010000297.1:0-2945 GCA_040382375.1 Crocinitomicaceae bacterium | reverse complement strand
GTACACAACTCTTCAGCAGATGTAATTAGATGCGCCTTCTGCTGACGAATCAAATTGTTACATCCTTTGCTATACGCATCGTTGGAACGTCCGGGTAAGGCAAACACTTCCTTATTAAAATCATTCGCGAAATTGGCCGTCACAAGCGCTCCGCCTTTCGCAGCCGACTCTACGACTAGTAAAGCGTCTGAAAGCGCCGCTATGCACCTGTTTCGCGTTTGAAAATACTCTCGCTCAGCTTTTATTGTCGGAGCCAATTCTGAAAACACCAACCCCGTCTCTTCAATACGATGCACCAGTTTCCTGTTTTCTTTCGGATAAATGTTCTCGTGTCCGTTGGCCATGCAGGCCCACGTAACCAATTTATTCTCCAACGCAGACGAGTGCGCCTGGGCATCTATTCCAAGGGCCAATCCGCTTATGACCACCACGTCCAATTCACGCAAAGACGCAATAAGTTCATTGCAAAAAGACCTGCCGTAGGCCGTGGCATTGCGGGTTCCCACAACGCCAATGGTCCGTGCTGGATTCACTTCAGCATTACCTCTCTTGAATAGAAAGACCGGTGCATCATCGAAGTACTTCAATCTATTGGGGTAGTGCGCACTTTCGTAACTTACTATTTCAATTTTATGTTGAAGGGCTTCGTTCATCTCTCGCTCGGCTTTACTCAGAAATTCAGTTTTCTTCTCTGAATCTAATTTGAAACGAATGGGAAGGTCCCATTTGGAAATGGGCGTGTGAAAGGCGGCTTCCGCCGAACCGAATTTCTCTAAGAGTTTTCGAAACCGAATGGGACCCAAATGCGGCACATTGGAAAGTGCCAGTGTATACAAAAGTTGTTGCGCGTTATTCATGCGCACAAAATTCATGAAAAGCGTTCAACGCCTTCACAAACACTTATGCCATAAAAGAGAATATTATTTCTGCTGAATGAACAGTTCGATAGCTTTACTCATGCTTGGCGCCTTAGGGTTCGGTGCCATAACATCTATGCGAAGCTTCGCATTCTCAACCGCCTGCGCAGTCGTTTGTCCAAAAACCGCAATCTTCGTTGTGTTCTGTTTGAACTTCGGGAAGTTCTTGAATAACGATTCAATATCTGATGGAGAGAAGAATACCAACATGTCGTATTTCACATCGGCCAAATCACTTAAATCGCTGCACACCGTTTTGTACATAACTGCCTTCGAGTAGTCGATCTTTTCTTTCGTTAGAATTTCAGGAATACTCGGCTTCAACATATCTGAACAAGGGAGCAAAAATTTCTCGGTCTTGTGTTTCTTCACAAAATCCATAATTTCTGCAAAGGTTCCGTTTCCGTAAAAGATTTTTCTTTTTCTGAACTGCGTATACTTCTGAAGGTAAAATGCAATGGCTTCACTCAAGCAAAAATATTTCGTAGCATCCGAAACGGTAATGCGTAGTTCTTTCGCTAAACGGAAATAATGATCCACCGCATTTCTACTGGTGAACAACACCGAAGGGTGTTCAGCGTAATCTATTCGTTGCTGACGAAAGTCTTGTCCACTAAGACCTTCAACATGAACGAAAGGACGATAATCAATTTTTAACTTATGCTTTTTTGCAAGATCAACATAAGGATTCTTTTCAGAACCGGGATCTTGTTGCGTAATTAAAATTGTTTTAATTTTCTCTGCCATCTCTGAAGGTTGAGGATATCCTCTAAAAAACGTTTAGCCAAATTAGTTTCGAAAGCACAGCCCAAGGCAGGACTTCGAAGGTGCAAAGGTAAAAAAAGATATAGAAAAATGGTACACCCATTTGCATTGCTGAAAACATAGCCTGAATTGTGCTCAAAAAAGGAACCGTTACCAGTAAAACCAAGGACAAATTCAAGGCAATATCGCTCACATTTCCGGTTGAATACACCGCTAGCAATAAAGGAACTGTGAGCACGAGAACGGCAAACCTTGAAGTTAACGCTAAGTACTTGTTGTAGTCTTCCAAGGCAGATGATGCGCCAGCTGTAATGAAAGCAACAACCCAAGTCATGATCCATTTGAATCCAAAAAGTACTACAACAATTGAAACACTGAATAGAAACTGATAAAACGGTGGCATCGTAAAGATGTCGGAAAAATAACGTTTACTCAGAAGGGTCAGCACCAATCCTCCCATGAGAAAAAAACAAATCAACATTCCGAAATTTTTCCAGCCGTGACCTTCTCTACGTTCTTCCTGCTTAAAAAATCTTCGACTTAAGACCGAACGCAAAATCGCACGCAAAACCGTATTGTCGCGATTTACCCACGCAATAACTCCCAAAGCGAAGACAAAGATGAGTAACATCCAGTCTTCAGAAAGTTGATTGGCAATGCGAACGGCTGGGTTCATTAACGAATCATTTTCAAGAATCCGACTTCACCTTCAGTTAATGGTCTATATCTTCCTCTCGTTAATTCCTTCTTCGTTAAACCAGCATACATGACGCGATCCAATTTTACAACGGTATAACCGAAGTGCTCGAACATGCGACGTACAATTCTATTTCTTCCGCTGTGAATACGAATACCCACTTGCTTCTTGGCATTTACTCCTTCCACATATTCTATCTCATCTGCCTTAATGAATCCGTCGTCTAAGACAAACCCTTCGCGCATTTGATCTACGTGCTCAGATCTAACTTTCTGATCGGTTTCAACGTGGTACAATTTCGGAAATTCATGCTTCGGATGCATCAGGCGTTTTGCCAATTCTCCATCGTTAGTAAACAACAACAATCCTGTGGTTGCGCGGTCTAATCTTCCAACCGGATAAATACGTTCAACGCAAGCATCTTTCACCAAATCCATAACTGTTCTTCTTCCTTCCGGATCTTCCATGGTGGTTAAGAATCCTTTCGGCTTATTCAACAAGAAGTAACGTAATTTTTCTGGACGAAGCACTGCGTCGTCGTATTTCACTACGTCGTTTTTTGGATC